>NZ_QVLV01000010.1:0-226133 GCF_003435485.1 Eisenbergiella massiliensis | reverse complement strand
TGTGAGAGGTCGAAAATTTCTCTAATCAGAGAAATTTTCTCCTACTCGATTATTACACCGTAGAATGATATTGTGCCTAATTCGCTCTCAGGTAATTTATGGGACAGGGCAGGAATCTGCCGTTTCACATGGACAAAAGGATGTTGTCTATTATATAATGTTTTAAGTTACTGAAAACCCGATTTTATTTTTGCATAAAGGAAAGAACAAATGATGAAACGGAAAAGAATAATATTGGCCGCTGCTTCGGTAATGGCTGCGGCATTGACTTTAACAGCCTGCGGGAAAAAGCAGGAAACCATGGTGGAAGAGACAGTAGCGTCAACTGAAGCGCAGATTGTTGAGACAGAGACACAAAGTGAAACAGAGACGGAAACGGAAACAGAGACAACCACCGTTCCGGTTATCGAAGAACGCAGCACGGTGGATGGAAAAATGCAGAGCTATCTGACCGGAGAATGGAAGGATGAAGAGGTTGTAACCAGAAGGCCGATTGCGGTTATGATACCGAATAATTCCCAGGCGATGCCTCAGTACGGGATCTCTCAGGCAAGTGTTATTTACGAAGCGCCTGTGGAAGGGAGAATTACCAGGCTGATGGCGATATTTGAAGATTTTGATGATTTGGATCATATCGGGCCGGTGCGCAGCAGCCGGGATTATTTTGTGTATACAGCGATGGGCTATGAGGCTGTTTACTGTAACTGGGGCCTTGCCAGACCTTATGTGGAGGAGCTGATTAACAGAGATACAGTGCAAAACATCAGCGCAGGAGTGGAAGGAATTTACAAGCCTGCTGACGAGGCCTATGGAAGAATCAAACGTCCCGGGTATAAACTGGAATTTACGGGATATCTGTTTATTGACGGTCTGAAGGATGCAGTGGAACGTTTGAAATATGACTGGGAATATGATGATGATTATGTGCCGCAGTTTACTTTTGCGGCAGAGGATTACCGTGCGGAGTATAAGGATGCGGAAGATGCCATAATTGTCCGTCCCGGAGGAACCGGTGCTAACTCAGGCGGCTACGGTGCATACAATCCTTATTTTGAGTATAATAAGGAGGACCAGCTCTATTACCGTTATCAGGACGGGAAGAAACAGATTGATGAGATGAATAATGAGCAGCTTGCTGTTTCCAACGTGGTTTTCCAGTATTGCCATGGTGAGGTGCGTGATGCTAAGGATTATCTGGCTTTTGGCGTTCACGGTGAGGGGGATGCCATTGTATTCACTGGCGGCAAGGCAATAAAGGGCACCTGGTCCCGTATGGAGGGCGATGGCGTTCCGCCTAAATTCTATGATGAAGATGGCAATGAAATCATTTTTAACCAGGGGAAAACATGGATCTGTAATATCTGGAAGGAATTCTCCGAGTTTGCGGAATATGAATAAGAATGCGGATTCGGAAAGATAAGGAATATATAAGAGGGAGCGGGTATTTTCCGCTTCCTTCTTTGCTTTACATGCGTTGACTTTATTCCAAGGGAGTGTTACGTTTATATAAGCAGTTTTGAAGCCTGCGGGAGAAATCTGCCAAAAAGATAACCCTGCGCGTGCTTGCAGGGGAAGGCAGGGGCTTTCATGTAAATTGATTTTTCAACAAAGGAGAAGAGGTATGAAGGATTATAAAATTCTTGAGATTAAAAAAAGCGTATTTGAGGATAACGACAGGGAAGCGGACGAACTGAGGAAGGCATTGAAGATGCAGAAGACCTTTCTGCTCAATCTGATGTCATCCCCCGGTTCAGGAAAAACGACAACACTGAAAAAAACCATTGACATGCTGAAGGATGAGATGAAAATAGGCGTTATGGAGGCGGATATTGATTCTGATGTGGATGCAGCCGCCATATCGGAAACGGGAGTAAAGGTTATTCAGCTGCATACCGGCGGAATGTGCCATCTGGATGCTGAGATGACAAAACAGGGGCTTGAAGGGCTGGAAACGGAAGGCATTGATCTGGCTATTCTTGAAAATGTGGGAAATCTGGTATGTCCGGCGGAATTCGATACGGGCGCATCCAGGAATGCCATGATTCTGAGTATACCGGAAGGGGATGATAAGCCTTTGAAATATCCACTGATGTTTTCCATCTGCGATGTCCTTCTGATAAATAAGATAGATGTACTGCATTATTTTGATTTTGATATGGAGGCCTGTATGGAAAGGGCAAGGAAAATAAATCCGGATATAAAGATTATACCTGTTTCTGCAAGAAACGGCGAAGGTCTGGAGGAATGGGCAGAGTGGCTGCGGGAGCAGGTCCGGGCGTGGAAGGAGTAAGCTGTTTTGCATGAATTGGGTTTATTAATGGAAATTGTTAAAACAGTTGAAAAATTCACTGTGGAAAATAAGGTTGGCAGGATCGAAAAGCTTGTTCTGCAGATTGGGGAAATATCATCCGTAATACCGGAATATATGAAAAAGGTGTATCCTGCCGCGGTAGAGGGTAGTATGCTGGAGGATGCGGCGCTGGAAATTGAGATACTGCCGGCTAATGGAAGATGCCTGGACTGCGGCAGAGAATTTCATGCCACTGTTTGCGGGGGAGTCTGTCCGGACTGCGGAAGCAGGAATATGAAAATAATCAGCGGACGGGATTTTTTCATTAAGGAAATTGAGTGTATATGAAGAAAACTGTGGGGGTGATCCTGAAACGTATAGGAAGGGATATCAGACAGTATAAATGGGCGGGGGCAGCTTTCCTGATTTATTATATTGTGGTAAAAGCGGTTTTCCATGCGTTTTGTCCTCTTCTTATCCTGACGGGGCTGCCCTGTCCGGGTTGCGGCACCACAAGGGCGCTTATTTATATTTTTCGGGGACAGTTCGGAAGGGCGTGGCAGCTGAATCCATGCGCTTTTTTGATGGTTCTGTTTGGGGTATATTTTGTTTATATGCGGTATGTGAAGGGGAAAAAGGTAAAGTATGCCATGGAAATTTTGGCTGCGGCTGCGGCGCTTATGCTCCTTGTTTATATATATCGTATGGTTACGGAATTTCCCGGATATCCGCCGATGACCTTCAGGCGGGATAATATTCTGAACCGGATATTTCCCTTTTATAATGATTTCTTGCGGCATCTGTTTGGAATATGATAGAATAAAAGTAGCTCTGGAGAGAAAAACTGCGGATAAAATAAAAACAGGACGCCGTACGGCGCAGACAGGAGGTTTGCATGAGCGACAAGGATATAAATCAAATGCAGAATACAGCGGAGGGCCCGGAGGGCGGAACAGCTGATATCATAAATGAAGAGACGGCAGGAAACATAGAAGTACAGCCGGTAAATGACGGGATGCCGCTGTCCATGCAGGCTCAGTCGGCTCAGGAAGATATGCCGGCGGCCGAGGATGCAGCGGCTCAGGAAGATATGCCGGTGGCCGGGGATATGGCGGCTCAGGAAGGTATGCCGGCGGCCGAGGATGCAGCAGCTCAGGAAGGTATGCCGGCGGCCGGGGATACGGCGACTCAGGAAGATATGCCGGCGGCAGTGGATGCAGCGGCTCAGGAAGGTATGGCGCAGGAAAAAACAGCGCAGGAGTCTGCGACGCAGGAGCCGTCAGCTTGGAAGACGGCGGAAGAGGCCATTGGCAGTCAGGGAAATGCGGGAACGGATAATGCATTTCAAAATGCCGGAGGCAGCAATAATAACGTATATCAGAATGCGGGCGGACAGAACGGAAGCGGTTATCAGGATGCCAATATCCGTTATGGCACCAATATGTATCAGAGCCAGGCTGGTTACCAGAATCCTGCTGGTTACCAGAATCCTACTGGTTATCAGAATTCTGTCGGTTATCAGAACGGACCCTCCTATGGAAACCAGAACGCCAATACCTATCAGAATCCCAATTTCTTTCAGCAGGGCGGCAATGGCGCGCCCAATAATACATATACGAATGCAAATGTATATGGGAACGGAAACGGTTATGGCCGTCCAAATGGGCAAAACGGTTATCCGTATGGCGGAGCCTATCAGGAAAGTCCTTATCAGGGAGCACCGATTGCTCCTATCAGCCAGGAGGCCCCGGAACCGCCGATGAAGGTATCCGACTGGGTTCTCACCTTGCTTGTGCTTGCCATTCCCTGTGTGAATATCATCATGCTTTTTATATGGGGCTTTGGCACGACGGAAAACCGTAGCAAAGCTAATTTCTGCAAGGCGGCGCTGATTTGGACAGCGGTGGTGGCCGCACTTGGATTTATTTTATATATGGTCATAGTAGCAGGTGTAATTGCCGGATTGGTTTAACCAATCCGGCAATTATGTTACAGCCTTTTAAAGCTGCAGCCTTCAGCTGTTCCAGCGCCCTGATGCGCCGCAGGGAAGAATCAGGCCGCTTTCCGTTACTGGAAGGCCGATTTCTTCCGCATCCACATGTCCTCCCAGAACCGGGACGATACACAGGTTCATCATATAGGACAATACGGCGGGCTGCAGGCCGGTAGTGTAGGAATTTATAAGAAAGAAACGGGCGTCCCTGGACAGCAGCTGGGTGCACAGCTGTACAAAAGGGAATATGCTCTCCTCGATTTTCCAGATTTCCCCTTTGGGGCCTCTTCCGTAGGAGGGAGGATCCATAATTATGCCGTCATAAGTGTTCCCTCGGCGGATTTCACGTTCCACGAATTTGACACAATCGTCTACCAGCCAGCGGATGGGAGCATCTGAAAGACCGGAGGCCGCCGCATTTTCCTTTGCCCAGGAAACCATGCCCTTGGACGCGTCCACGTGGGTGACGCTGGCCCCGGCTTTAGCGGCACTGAGCGTTGCGCCTCCGGTATAGGCGAACAGATTCAGAACCTTCAAAGGCCGGCCGGACTTACGGATGATGTCCGAAAACCAGTCCCAGTTTACCGCCTGTTCGGGAAATAATCCAGTATGCTTGAAACTAAATGGCTTCAGCCGGAAGGTGAGATCACGGTAATGGATGCTCCATTCCTGGGGAAGATTAAAAAATTCCCATTCGCCGCCGCCCTTGCTGCTGCGGTGATAATGTCCGTTCTTTTTTGACCAGCCCGGGTGCCTGCGGGGAGAATTCCAGATTACCTGAGGATCCGGGCGGACAAGCAGGTAATCCCCCCAACGCTCCAGCTTTTCACCGTTTCCGGTATCCAGCACCTCATAATCCTTCCAGTTTTCAGCTTTCCACATATGTTTGCTCCATTCCTTTTCGTAATAATATTTCTCTGTCATCCATGACCGGGCAAAAATAAAATCCTGCCCGGACAGTATCTGATAACACTATACACGAATGAATTGTGGTCTGCAACTACCGCCTGTGGAAAAATGAGGTTTTATCTTGTTTTTTACAGACAAGGGTGGTAAAATGCCAGTATACGTACAGAAAATAGAATAGATATGATAGAGGCGCGGGCTTTATCAGTACCATTTGGGCAAAGGAACAGGACAGCCGTCCATATGGGAAAGGAAAGACCGCCGAAGAATTGTTTCCCGGTC
Source organism: Eisenbergiella massiliensis (assembly GCF_003435485.1). Lineage (NCBI taxonomy): Bacteria > Bacillati > Bacillota > Clostridia > Lachnospirales > Lachnospiraceae > Eisenbergiella > Eisenbergiella massiliensis. Next base: position 220,662 of record NZ_QVLV01000010.1, on the reverse strand, counting down.
CGGGGAAGCTTTTCTGGGGCGCAGCAGAATATGCTGCGGACTGTCACAAGGATGTGGAGCGCTATCTGTAATTTACTGCTGAAAAGATCAGGACAGGAACCGTGAATGGGAGTGCGCACAGCCTTATGTTCACGGTTCTTTTTTTGCGTACGTAAAATAGCTGCACAAAGCGGCTGAGGGGAAAGAGAGGATTTTACATATGAAAAGACATGGAAAGAAACTGGCCGGAGGGCTGGGGCTGATATTCCTGCTGGCGGCCTTCTGCTCTGTGACCGTGCTGGCTGCGGGAACGGATGCGCCCGAGCCTGCCTTGTATGCCACTGTTGCATCATTGATTCCGCCCGTAGTGGCAATTGTCCTGGCCCTGATAACCAAGGAGGTTTACAGCTCTCTTTTTATAGGGATTCTTGTAGGCGGCCTTTTTTATTCAGGATTCCGGTTTGAGGGCACGGTTACCCATATTTTTCAGGATGGATTTGTTGCGGTGCTGTCTGACGGCTATAATGTGGGCATTCTGATGTTCCTTGTTATTCTGGGCGCCATGGTTAGCCTGATGAACCGGGCGGGAGGATCGGCGGCTTTCGGACGGTGGGCAAAAGAAAAAATCAGGAGCCGGGCCGGTGCGCAGCTGGCTACAATTGTTTTGGGCGTTTTGATTTTTATCGATGATTATTTTAACTGCCTGACAGTGGGAAGCGTAATGCGTCCGGTAACGGACAGACATAATGTATCCCGCTCGAAACTGGCGTATCTCATTGATGCAACGGCTGCGCCTGTCTGCATCATAGCGCCGATCTCCTCCTGGGCCGCAGCGGTAACGGGCTTTGTGGAAGGAGAGGATGGATTTTCCATTTTCATTCAGGCGATTCCCTATAATTTTTACGCGCTTCTGACGATTGCCATGATGGTCTGCCTGGTGGTGATGAAGTTTGATTTCGGACCGATGGCAGCTCATGAAAAAAATGCGCAGAACGGAGATCTTTTTTCTTCCGGGAAAAAGGATGAAAAAGAGGTGGAAGTGGAAACTGCAAATCCCAGAGGCCGTGTGGTAGATCTGGTAGTGCCCATTCTTGTGCTGATTATCTGCTGTATTGTGGGGATGATTTATACTGGCGGTTTCTTCTCCGGCGCTGATTTCGTCACGGCTTTTTCCAACAGCGATGCTTCGGTGGGCCTTGCTCTGGGAAGCTTCTTTGCCATGGTGCTCACCATCCTTTTTTACTGCGTACGCAGAGTGCTGGGCTTTACGGACTGCATGGCATGCCTGCCGAACGGCTTTAAGGCTATGGTGCCTGCCATCCTGATACTGACCTTCGCATGGACGCTGAAAGCGATGACGGACAGCCTGGGTGCGGCGGCTTTCGTTGCGGCCGCGATGGAGAAGGCAGCGGGAGGCCTGATGAACCTGCTTCCGGCCATCATTTTCCTGGTAGGTTGTTTCCTTGCCTTCGCTACAGGGACAAGCTGGGGAACCTTCGGAATCCTGATCCCCATTGTTGTCGCTGTTTTTGAAAAATCCGATCCGAAGCTGATGATTATCTCCATTGCCGCTTGTATGGCGGGGGCGGTGTGCGGCGATCACTGCTCGCCCATATCGGATACCACGATTATGGCTTCGGCAGGAGCGCAGTGCGATCATGTGAATCATGTGACCACCCAGCTTCCTTATGTTATCACTGTGGCCGCAGTCTCTTTTGTGACGTACCTGCTGGCTGGCTTTGTACAGAATGCGTGGATTACGCTTCCCATCGGACTGGCCCTGCTCATTATTGTGCTGCTGGTAATCAGGGGGACGCAGACGAACCGGGCAACGGATTAGTTTTTACATTTCCTTTTATATAGGAAGAAAGACGCTGCGGCCCGAACCAGGATTATCCGAATGGCACGCGGGGAAGGCCGCCAAAATCCAGGCTTAGTAAGAGCCGTTGCCGCTGATAAGGGTATTTTTGCGGCGGAAAACCTCCGGAGGAAAGGGGCAGAAATGCCTTTTTCCTCCGGTTTTTGTACAAAAGAACATAATTTTTGTCATCAACGAAAAAAACTTGATTTTTTTAGAAAAAAAGCTTGCATCTTTGGCAGAATATCAGTATAATAACAAATGCTGTGACATGATAGCAATGAAGCGTGAGGTTGCTGCCCACTGTGGCAGGTTTTCCGTGGAGCGAATGTCAAGTTAGGAAACTGACGACAAGTCACTGTACAAGCAATGAAGTCTGTTAATAAACAGAAACAACCGAGTGAAAAGTCCAAATGGAACTTGATGAGGTTCCGATAGTCGCAAAGCGTTTAAATACGTTAACAATTAGGACACACACGGGAGAGTGTACAGTCACCGCTTGTCGTACTTCAACAAAAAGTGCGAAAAGGAGGCGACTTTTTTTATGGCAAATCAGGTAATGAGAATTACATTGAAAGCTTATGACCATCAGCTGGTTGATGCGTCTGCCAAGAAAATCATCGAAACAGTCAAGAAGAACGGAGCACAGGTGAGCGGACCTGTACCGCTTCCTACTAAGAAGGAAGTTGTTACAATTCTGAGAGCCGTACACAAGTACAAAGACTCCAGAGAACAGTTCGAGCAGAGAACCCACAAGAGACTGATCGACATCATAGCTCCTACCAACAAGACGGTAGATGCTCTTCAGAGACTGGAAATGCCTGCCGGTGTTTACATCGACATCAAAATGAAAACCAAATAATTCAACACAACGAAACCTCTACAAAGACGTATGAACAATGTCTTATTTCGCAGGACTTCATCCTTCTTCTTTATAAAGTATTAAAGGTGAGGGCAGAACTGGGGGATAGACGCTGTTCCGCTATGTAGACAACAAGGAGGTAAAAATCATGAACAAAGCGATTTTAGCTACCAAAGTCGGAATGACCCAGATTTTCAATGAAGATGGTTCCCTGATTCCGGTAACCGTACTTCAGGCCGGCCCCTGTGTGGTAACCCAGATTAAGACAGTTGAGAACGACGGTTACAGCGCAGTACAGGTTGGATTCGTAGACAAGAAAGAAAAGATTGTCAACAAAGACAAGGGCGGTAAGAAAGAAGTTATTCACAGACATGGTGTTAACAAGGCTGAAAAAGGCCACTTCGATAAAGCCGGAGTTTCCTGCAAGAGATATGTAAGGGAATTCAAATTTGACAATGCGTCCGAATATGCACTGGCTCAGGAAATCAAAGCTGATATCTTTGCTGCCGGAGATAAAGTGGATGCAACCGCTGTTTCCAAAGGTAAAGGATTCCAGGGCGCCATCAAGAGACATGGCCAGCACAGAGGCCCCATGGCTCACGGTTCCAAATTCCACCGTCATCAGGGTTCCAATGGTGCATGCTCCTCACCGAGCCGTGTATTCAAAGGAAAAGGAATGCCTGGACATATGGGCTGCGTAAAGGTTACAGTTCAGAACCTGGAAGTTGTAAGGGTTGACGCAGAAAAGAATCTGCTTTTGGTGAAAGGCGCAGTACCGGGCCCTAAGAAAGCAATGGTAACAATCAAAGAAACCACAAGAATGGATGCTTAAATTAGGGGTGAAAGGAGGAACTAACAATGGCTAACGTAGCTGTTTATAATATGGAAGGCAAGGAAGTCGGAACAATCGACTTAAGCGATGCAGTATTCGGCGTTGAAGTAAATGAACACCTGGTACACATGGCAGTCGTTCAGCAGCTTGCCAATAAGCGTCAGGGAACACAGAAAGCGAAGACCCGTTCTGAAGTTTCCGGCGGCGGAAGAAAACCTTGGAGACAGAAAGGAACCGGTCATGCAAGACAGGGTTCAACAAGAGCTCCCCAGTGGACTGGCGGCGGTGTGGTATTTGCTCCCGTTCCGAGAGACTATTCCTTCAAGCTGAACAAGAAGGAAAAGAGAGCGGCTCTCAAATCTGCATTAACAAGCAGAGTACAGGAAAACAAACTCATCGTTGTAGATGAACTGAAATTTGATGAAATCAAGACTAAGAACTTCAAGCAGGTTATGGATAACCTGAAGGTTGTAAAAGGCCTTGTTGTTATCAATGAAAATGACAAGAACGTGGTAATGAGCGCTAAGAACCTGGCTAAAGTCAATACAACTCTGACAAGCACACTGAATGTATATGATATAATGAAAGCCGGCACCGTAGTTCTTACCAAGGATGCTGTTAAGACTATCGAGGAGGTGTACGCATAATGGCTGACGTAAAATATTATGATGTCATCCTCAAACCCGTCATCACTGAGAAGAGTATGGCTGGTATGGGAGATAAGAAATATACTTTCCTTGTTCATCCCGAAGCAACCAAATCCCAGATTAAAGAAGCTGTGGAAAAAATGTTCGAAGGAACCAAGGTTAAGAGCGTAAACACACAGAACTGCGAAGGCAAGAACAGAAGACGCGGCATGGTAGTGGGCAAAACTGCCAGGACCAAGAAAGCAATCGTTCAGCTGACAGCAGAAAGCAAAGATATCGAAATCTTCGCCGGTCTGTAAGAAGCGCGGGTGCAGGCATGTTTCTGTACTTGCATCAGGAGACACACGGTACGGTTTAACCGCTCCGGCCTCCGCTTAAGTGCAAATCAAGCACGACAATAAATGATGAAGAAAAGGAGAAAAAATCATGGGAATTAAGACATATAACCCATATACACCTTCCAGAAGAAATATGACTGGTTCTGATTTCTCTGAGATTACAAAGTCCACTCCTGAGAAGAGCCTTTGCGTTTCTCTGAATAAGAATGCAGGCCGTAACAATCAGGGCAAGATTACCGTGAGACATCGCGGCGGCGGAAACAGAAGAAAATACAGAATAATCGATTTCAAGAGATACAAAGATGATGTTCCTGCAACTGTAGTCGGCATCGAATACGACCCGAACAGAACTGCTAACATCGCATTAATCTGCTATGCAGACGGTGAGAAGGCTTACATCCTTGCTCCTGAAGGACTGAAGGATGGCATGAAAATCATGAATGGCCCTCACGCAGAAGTAAGAATCGGAAACTGCCTTCCTTTATCTGAAATTCCTGTTGGTACTCAGGTACACAACGTTGAATTATATCCCGGCAAGGGCGGTCAGCTGGTTCGTTCCGCTGGAAACGGCGCACAGCTGATGGCTAAAGAAGGAAAATATGCAACATTGAGACTTCCCTCCGGTGAAATGAGAATGGTGCCCGTAATCTGCCGCGCAACCGTAGGTGTTGTAGGCAACGGAGACCACAACCTGATCAACATCGGTAAAGCAGGACGTAAGCGTCACATGGGCATCCGCCCGACAGTCCGCGGTTCCGTCATGAACCCTAACGACCATCCTCATGGTGGTGGTGAAGGTAAGACCGGTATCGGCCGTCCGGGCCCGAGTACTCCTTGGGGCAAACCTGCACTCGGCTTGAAGACACGTAAGAAGAAAAAAGCGTCCAACAAGCTGATTGTAAGAAGAAGAGACGGTAAGGCTATTAAATAAGGAGGAAAGAATCAATGGCTAGATCACTGAAAAAAGGACCGTTTGCTGACGCAAGCATCCTCAAAAAAGTAGATGCACTGAACGCTGCCGGACAGAAACAGGTTATCAAAACCTGGTCCCGCCGTTCCACAATCTTCCCGTCCTTTGTTGGACACACAATTGCTGTCCATGACGGAAGAAAACATGTGCCTGTATATGTAACGGAAGATATGGTTGGACATAAGCTCGGAGAGTTTGTAGCAACCAGAACCTATAGAGGACATGGAAAAGACGAAAAGAAATCCAAACTGAGATAATTGAAAGGAGGTTTTATCCATGGCAAGAGGACACAGAACTCAAATAAAGAGAGAAAGAAATGCAAATAAAGATACAAGACCTTCTGCAAAGTTATCTTACGCAAGGGTTTCTGTACAGAAAGCATGCTTCGTACTGGATGCCATCAGAGGCAAAGACGTTACGACAGCACTGGCTATCCTGGAATACAATCCCAGATATGCATCCAGCCTGATTAAGAAATTACTCGAATCTGCAATTGCAAACGCAGAAAACAACAACGGTATGAACAAAGACAACCTGTATGTTGCACAGTGTTATGCAAATAAGGGACCCACAATGAAGAGAGTACACCCCAGAGCACAGGGAAGGGCTTACAGAATCGAAAAGAGAATGAGCCACATCACCTTAGTGCTGGATGAGAAATAATCCGAGGAAGGAATTGTCCCGGACGGGGCAAACGTGAAAGGAGAAAATATGGGACAGAAAGTTAATCCTCATGGCTTAAGAGTCGGCGTCATCAAAGATTGGGATTCCAGATGGTATGCGGACGCTGAGTTTTCAGACTTTTTAGTAGAAGATTACAATATCAGAAAATATTTAAAGAAAAAACTTTACAGTGCCGGTGTTTCCAAGATTGAAATCGAAAGAGCATCCGACAGAGTAAAGGTTATCATCTACACTGCGAAGCCGGGTGTTGTTATCGGTAAGGGCGGTGCGGAAATCGAGGTTACCAAGAAAGAGCTGTCCAAGCTGACAGACAAAAAGGTTCTTGTTGACATCAAAGAAATCAAGAGACCTGACAGGGATGCACAGCTGGTTGCAGAGAACATCGCTCAGCAGCTGGAAAACCGTGTGTCTTTCAGAAGAGCTATGAAATCCTGCATGGGCAGAACCATGAAGGCCGGCGCGCTGGGTATCAAGGCTGCATGTGCAGGCCGTCTTGGCGGAGCTGATATGGCTCGTACCGAATTCTACAGTGAAGGAACCATCCCGCTTCAGACACTGAGAGCTGATATCGATTATGGATTTGCAGAAGCAGATACCACATACGGTAAAGTTGGTGTCAAAGTATGGATCTACAAGGGCGAAATACTTCCTGCGAAAGGAAACAAGGAAGGGAGCGATAAATAATGTTAATGCCTAAAAGAGTTAAACGTCGTAAACAGTTCCGCGGTTCTATGGCAGGCAAAGCAATGCGCGGCAACACCATTACTTATGGTGAGTACGGTCTGGTAGCAACAGAGCCGTGCTGGATCAAGTCCAATCAGATTGAAGCAGCCCGTATCGCGCTGACACGTTATACAAAGCGTAGTGGTAAGGTATGGATTAAGATTTTCCCTGACAAACCAGTAACAGCAAAACCAGCAGAAACACGTATGGGTTCCGGTAAAGGTACTCTGGAATACTGGGTAGCGGTTGTTAAGCCCGGACGTGTAATGTTTGAAATTGCAGGTGTTCCTGAGGAATCCGCAAAAGAAGCATTACGTCTTGCTATGCATAAGCTTCCATGTAAATGTAAAGTTGTTTCTAAAGCAGATTTGGAAGGCGGTGTATCAAATGAAAACTAAACAGTTTGTTGAAGATTTAAAGAAAAAATCCGACGCTGATTTAGCACAGGAACTGGTAAATGCTAAAAAAGAACTTTTCAATTTGAGATTCCAGAACGCAACAAATCAGCTTGATAACACGGCAAGAATCAAAGAGGTTCGGAAGAATATCGCAAGAATCCAGACCCTCATTACTGAAAAAGCCAAGGCTGCTCAGTAAGCCGTTAACATTCCAGAAAGGAGCACATCGACGTGGAAGAAAGAAATCTGAGAAAAACACGTACTGGTAAAGTCGTTAGTAATAAAATGCAGAAAACTATCGTTGTTGCTGTAGAAGACCATGTAAGACACCCTCTTTATGGTAAAATCGTTAAGAGAACCTACAAGCTGAAAGCTCATGACGAGAACAACGATTGCAACATCGGCGATACCGTTAAAGTAATGGAAACAAGACCTCTGTCCAAAGACAAGAGATGGAGACTTGTGGAAATCATTGAAAGAGCAAAATAATTAACGTTAATTCAAACGTTTGCAATAATAGGAATACAGGTTCTGCGCCCAGCTAAATCAGGGGTGAACCTGGCGGAAGGAGAATTAGCATGATTCAACAGGAAAGCAGATTGAAAGTTGCTGATAATACCGGTGCAAAAGAGCTCCTGTGCATCAGAGTTATGGGTGGCTCTACAAGAAGGTATGCGAATATCGGCGATGTTATCGTTGCCAGCGTCAAAGATGCAACACCAGGCGGCGTTGTAAAAAAAGGCGACGTAGTAAAAGCTGTTGTTGTACGTACTGTAAAAGGCGCTCGTCGTAAAGACGGTTCTTATATCAAATTTGACGAAAATGCTGCTGTAATCATCAAAGATGACAAGACTCCCAGAGGAACCCGTATCTTTGGACCGGTAGCAAGAGAGCTTCGTGAGAAACAGTTTATGAAAATTGTATCTCTGGCTCCCGAAGTATTATAGGAGGTGCCTTATGTCGACAATGAAAATTAAGAAGGGCGATACTGTTAAAGTAATCGCTGGTAAGGATAAGGACAAAGAAGGAAAAGTTCTTTCCGTAGATAAGAAGAACGGCAAAGTGGTTGTTGAAGGCGTGAACATGGTAACAAAGCATGCAAAACCGTCTGCTGCAAACCAGAACGGCGGAATTATTCAAAAAGAAGCTGCGCTTGATGTATCGAACGTAATGTACGTTTACAAAGGAAAACCGACCAGAATCGGTTTCAAAGTTGAAAATGACAAGAAAGTACGTTTCGCTAAATCAACCGGCGACGTAATTGATTAATTCTAAGGAAGGAGGCCGTAAACGTGAGTAGACTGAAAGACTTATACAATGATACGATTGTAGAAGCAATGACCAAAAAGTTCGGATATAAAAATGTTATGGAAGTTCCGAAGCTGGATAAAATCGTCATCAACATGGGTGTTGGCGAAGCAAAAGATAATGCAAAGGCTCTGGAATCTGCCGTGAAGGACCTTGAAACAATCACAGGACAGCATGTAGTACTTACAAGGGCTAAAAACTCCATCGCTAACTTTAAAATCAGAGAAGGTATGGCAATCGGATGTAAAACAACCCTCCGTGGTGAGAAAATGTATGATTTTCTTGACCGTCTTGTAAACCTTGCGCTTCCTCGTGTACGTGACTTCAGAGGTGTAAACCCTGATGCATTCGACGGAAGAGGAAACTACGCACTGGGCATCAAGGAACAGCTTATTTTCCCCGAAATCGAATACGATAAGGTAGAGAAAGTAAGAGGTATGGACGTTATCATCGTTACTACTGCAAAGACTGACGAAGAGGCACGTGAATTACTGAGATTATTCAACATGCCTTTTGAGAAATAAGGAGGTTCATTCATGGCTAAGACAGCAATGAAGATTAAACAGCAGCGCAAACCTAAATTCTCCACAAGAGAATATACTCGTTGCAAAATCTGTGGTCGTCCACATTCAGTGTTAAGAAAATACGGAATCTGCAGAATCTGCTTCCGTGAACTGGCATATAAAGGACAGATCCCCGGCGTAAAGAAAGCAAGTTGGTAAGAAGGAGGCAATTCAAATGACAATGAGCGATCCGATTGCAGATATGCTTACAAGAATCCGTAATGCAAATACTGCAAAACATGATACAGTAGATGTACCTTCATCCAAAATGAAACTGGCTATCGCGCAGATTCTGCTGGACGAGGGATATATCAAGAAATATGACATTCTGGATGACGGTGCTTTCAAGACCATCCATATCACCCTGAAATATGGTGAAGACAAGAACCATAAGATCATCACAGGCTTAAAGAGAATTTCCAAACCCGGCCTCCGCGTATACGCAGGCAAGGAAGAACTTCCCAAGGTACTGGGCGGACTTGGTATTGCTATCATCTCTACCAACCAGGGCGTTATCACAGACAAGAAAGCAAGAGAACTTCAGGTAGGCGGCGAGGTACTGGCATTCGTTTGGTAATCAACCGGATGCTGGGCTGGCTTTGAATAAATTATAGGAGGTACGGGCATGTCACGTATAGGAAGAATGCCAATCGCAGTTCCTGCAGGCGTTACTGTAGAGATTGCAGAAAATAATAAAGTGACTGTAAAAGGTCCCAAGGGCACACTTGAAAGAGTGCTCCCTGCTGAGATGGAAATCAAGATGGAAGGAACCGAAATCGTGGTTTCCAGACCTAATGATTTAAAGAAAATGAAATCCCTGCATGGTCTGACCAGAACACTGATCAACAACATGGTTGTTGGTGTAACCCAGGGCTACGAGAAGAAGCTGGAAGTAAATGGTGTAGGTTACAGAGCAGCAAAGTCCGGCAATAAATTAACCTTATCTTTAGGTTATTCCCACCCGGTGGAGATGGAAGATCCCGAAGGCATTGAAACAGTGATGGAAGGACAGAACATCATCATCGTAAAAGGTATCGATAAAGAAAAAGTTGGCCAATTCGCAGCTGAAATCAGAGACAAGAGAAGACCGGAACCTTACAAGGGCAAGGGTATCAAGTATGCTGATGAAACAATCAGACGTAAAGTTGGTAAGACTGGTAAGAAATAGATAAGGAGAGTGTAAAAATGGTTAGTAAGAAATCAAGACAAGAAGTTCGTTTGAACAAGCATAGAAAACTGCGTAACCGTTTTAGCGGCACTGCTGAAAGACCGCGTCTTGCTGTGTTCAGAAGCAATAATCATATGTATGCTCAAATTATCGACGATACAGTTGGAAATACACTTGTTGCAGCCTCCACCGTTGAAAAAGACGTAAAGGCTGAACTGGAAAAAACCAATAACGTTGATGCGGCAGCATACCTGGGAACTGTAATTGCAAAGAGGGCTCTGGAAAAAGGAATCAAAGCGGTTGTCTTTGACAGAGGCGGCTTTATATACCAGGGTAAGATCGCAGCATTAGCTGATGCGGCCAGAGAAGCTGGCCTGGAATTCTAGGAAGGGAGAACACATCGTAAATGAGACATACAATCATTGACACAAGCAATCTGGAACTCACTGAAAAAGTAGTTTCCATCAAACGTGTAACTAAGGTTGTAAAGGGTGGTCGTAACTTCCGTTTCACAGCTTTAGTCGTAGTAGGCGACGGCGCGGGACACGTAGGTGTAGGCCTTGGAAAAGCAACTGAAATTCCGGAAGCTATCCGCAAAGGAAAAGAAGACGCTGCCAAGAATCTGGTAAGCGTTGCACTGGATGAAAACAACAGTATTACCCATGACTTCCTGGGCAAGTTCGGTTCTGCAACCGTTCTTCTCAAGAAAGCTCCTGATGGTACCGGTGTTATCGCCGGCGGCCCTGTTCGTAACGTATGCGAACTTGCAGGTATTAAAAATATCCGTACGAAATCTCTTGGATCCAATAACAAGCAGAACGTCGTACTTGCTACCATCGAAGGCTTAAGCCAGTTAAAGACTCCTGAAGAAGTAGCAGCTAACCGTGGTAAATCTGTTGACGAAATCATGGCTTAAGGAGGAAATTTAAAATGGCAGAGAAAACTTTAAAAATCACGTTGGTAAAGTCCCCTATCGGTGCGGTTCCGAAGCATAAAGCTACCGTAAAGGCAATGGGACTTACCAAAATGCACAAAACAGTTGAGCTGCCCGACAATGAATCCATAAGAGGCATGATTCAGCAGGTCGGTTACATGCTCAAAGTAGAAGAAGCGTAAGAACAGGAGGTGTCAGGAATGGAATTATCAAACTTACAGCCTGCAGAAGGTTCCAAGCACAGCGATAACTTCAGAAGAGGCCGTGGCCATGGTTCAGGAAACGGCAAAACAGCTGGTAAGGGACACAAAGGTCAGAAAGCTCGTTCAGGAGCTCCCAGGCCGGGCTTTGAAGGCGGTCAGATGCCTTTATACAGACGTATTCCCAAGAGAGGCTTCACTAACAGAAACTCTAAGGTTATCGTAGGCATTAACTTAAGCGCTCTGGAGGTTTTTGAGAACGGAACTACCGTTACCGTAGAAACCTTAATTGAAAAGGGCATTGTTAAAAATCCCAAAGATGGAGTAAAAATCCTCGGAAACGGAGAATTGACCAAAAAGCTCGATGTTAAGGCTGATGCGTTCAGCGCATCCGCAAAAGAAAAAATCGAAGCACTTGGTGGAACAGCAGAGGTGATGTAATGCTTACAACACTTAAAAATGCATTTAAAATGAAAGAGCTCCGGAAGAAGATTTTCTACACCTTTGCCATGCTGGTTGTGATCCGCTTAGGATCACAGCTGCCTGTGCCTGGGGTTGACAGAACTTATTTTTCCAGATGGTTTGCGGCGCAGACCGGTGACGCATTCAATTTTTTTGATGCGTTTACCGGCGGTTCTTTCCTGAACATGTCATTGTTCGCCCTGAACATTACGCCGTATATTACATCCTCCATCATTATACAGCTCTTGACCATTGCCATCCCTAAGCTGGAAGAAATGCAGAAGGACGGTGAGGACGGCCGTAAGAAGCTGACCGCAATCACCAGATATGTTACTGTTGGTCTGGCTTTGATTGAATCAACCGCTATGGCAATCGGCTTCGGCAGAAGCGGACTGCTGGAAGACTTCAATGCATTGAACGTAATTACTGTTATCGCTGCCCTTACAGCAGGAAGTGCATTCCTGATGTGGATTGGTGAGAGAATTACGGAAAATGGTGTGGGCAACGGTATTTCAATAGTCCTGACCATCAACATTGTATCCAGGATGCCTCAGGATCTGGCAAGCCTTTATAATCAGTTTGTAAAGGGCAAACCTGTGGCAACCGCTGTTTTAGCGGCTCTTATCATTCTGGCTATTATTGTTGCCATGGTTATTCTGGTTATAATCCTGAATGATGCAACCCGGAAAATCCCGGTCCAGTATGCAAAGAAGGTTCAGGGAAGGAAAATGGTGGGCGGCCAGTCCTCCAATATCCCGCTGAAGGTGAATACTGCAGGCGTTATCCCCGTAATTTTTGCATCCTCCATCATGCAGTTCCCGGTAATTATCGCTCAGCTTTTGGGCTATAAGGGAACAGGCGTATGGAGCCATATCCTGAAGGGATTAAGCTCAAGCAGCTGGTGCAAGCCCAGTGAGCCGGTATATTCTATCGGCCTTGTTGTATATATTGTTCTGGTAATCTTTTTTGCTTATTTCTATACATCGATTACCTTCAATCCCCTTGAGATTGCAAACAATATGAAGAAGCAGGGCGGATTCATTCCCGGTATCAGGCCCGGCAAGCCCACCAGTGATTATCTGAACAGAATCCTGAACTACATTATTTTCATCGGTGCATGCGGCCTGACAATTGTCTGCGTACTGCCCTTTGTATTCAACGGTATCTTCGGCGCAAGCGTTTCCTTTGGCGGAACGAGCCTTATCATCGTTGTCAGCGTAGTTCTTGAGACATTAAAGCAGATTGAATCCCTGATGCTTGTGCGTAACTACAAAGGCTTTTTGAATGACTAATCATATATACTAATGATAATTGGGACAGAACATTTGTTTTGTCCCAAAATGCGATATAGAACAGAGGAGGTAACTGTGCAGGCAAGAAACAGTTACCGGAGAAACGCGTCCTCAAAGTGGAGAAAATGCTATGAAAATTATTATGTTAGGTGCTCCTGGCGCCGGAAAAGGAACTCAGGCGAAACTGATTGCTGAAAAATACGGCGTTCCCCATATCTCAACAGGAGATATTTTCAGGGCTAATATTAAAAATGGTACCGAGCTTGGTAAAGAGGCCAAGGAATATATGGATAAGGGACTCCTTGTTCCGGATGAACTCACCGTACGCCTTCTTCTGGACAGAGTTGCCCAGGATGACTGCAAAAACGGTTATGTTCTGGATGGATTCCCGAGAACGATTCCTCAGGCTGAGGTTCTTGACAAGGAACTGATCAAGCTGGGTGACAGCGTTGATTTTGCAGTTGACGTGGATGTACCCGACGAGAATATTATCAGAAGAATGTCCGGCAGACGTGCATGCCTTAACTGCGGCGCTACCTACCACATTGTGAACATACCGCCCAAAAAAGAAGGTATCTGCGATGTATGCGGCAGCGAACTGGTGCTGAGGGATGATGATCAGCCTGAGACAGTAAAGAACCGTCTTAAGGTTTATCATGAGCAGACACAGCCTCTGATTGAGTATTATACAGGCAAAGGTGTGCTGAGAACAGTTGACGGCACTCTTCCGATGGAAGAAGTCTTTGATGCAATTGTAAAAATCCTTGGTTAAGGATAGCGGCCTTCGGAGGTTATTTGTATGGCAGTGACCATTAAATCTGCAAGAGAAATTGAATTTATGCGGGAGGCCGGAAGGATACTGGCAGAGGTTCACGAAGAACTCGGTGCTTTTATCCGTCCCGGCATTTCCACGCTGGACATTGATATGCTGGGCGAGAAATTAATACGCAGCTACGGCTGTACACCCAACTTTCTGAATTACAACGGGTATCCGGCGTCTATCTGTGTATCGGTCAACAATGAGGTGGTACATGGAATCCCCAACAGGAACCATATCCTGGAGGAGGGTGACATTGTCAGCCTGGATGCGGGACTTATTTACAAGGGGTATCATTCCGATGCGGCAAGAACCCATGCGGTGGGCAATATCAGCGAAGATGCCAAAAAGCTGATTGCGGTGACCAGGCAGAGCTTTTTTGAAGGAATTAAACTCGCGAAAGCAGGAAACCACCTTCATGATATATCCGAAGCGATTGATGATTATGTGAGCGGATTTGGGTATGGGATTGTCCGTGATTTAGTTGGTCATGGCATTGGCACCCAGCTTCATGAGGATCCTCAGATCCCCAATTTCAGGCAGAAACGCAGGGGCGTAAGACTGCAGGCCGGCATGACCCTGGCAATAGAGCCCATGATCAATATGGGCGGCTGGCCGGTGGAGTTTCTGGATGACGGATGGACTGTTGTGACCAGGGATGGTTCCCTTTCCGCCCATTATGAGAATACAATTCTGATAACGGAAGGCGAGCCGGAGATTCTCACAATCTGCTGAAATGAGGAAATCTATGACTGGAAAACTGGCGCTCTCAAAAGCGGGGCATGACAAAGATAAGCTTTATCTGATTGTAAAGGAAGAGCAGGATACGGTATATCTGGCGGACGGACGTAAACGCGGTCTGCTGAATCCGAAGAAGAAGAACCGAAGGCATATTCAGGTGATACACGAAGGTGTTTCTGAAGAAGAGCTGGAACGCTTCTTTCAAAATCCTGCCTGGGCCGACACTCAAATCAGAGAGAGGATAGAGCTTTTTAACCGCAGAATGAAACCTGAGTAAATTGATAATGATTGTAAACAGAAAGGAAGCAAAATATGTCAAAAGCAGATGTAATTGAAATCGAAGGAACCGTAGTTGAAAAGCTGCCCAACACCATGTTCCAGGTGGAGTTGGAGAATGGACACAGAGTGCTTGCACATATCAGCGGAAAATTAAGACAGAATTTTATCCGTATCCTTCCCGGTGATAAAGTGACTCTGGAGCTTTCTCCTTATGATCTGTCCAAAGGACGTATTATCTGGAGAGATAAATAATCCGTGTAACCGGACACTGGAATGAATGAGTTTCAGGTCCTTACAGCCGGCTGTCAGGAAATTACCGGATTTTTCAGGAAAAACCGGGTTAATTTCGTGAAAACAGCTTGCATAAACCGTTGCCCCATGTTATAATTTAAAACGGTCTTTTTTGAAAGGAGGTTTAACATGAAAGTTAGATCATCAGTAAAACCGATTTGCGAAAAATGCAAAGTCATCAAGAGAAAGGGTGCTATCAGAATCATCTGCGAGAACCCGAAGCACAAACAGAGACAGGGTTGATCCTTGTCGCTCCATTCAGGCGGCATCAGCACCAATTACAAAAAAGGTGCTTGTAGATAATTGAACGTAAGACAATTCGTGTTGGGATGCGGCGATGTTTCGGCAGAGCCGCAGAAAATCTTACATGGGTTTACGGGAGATTACTTTTTGATACCGAAAATTAGGATGCACAGCGTCCTCAGTATTCGTGAGAATACCGGAGTATCGGAAAGGCCGGATGGATGTCCGGCTGGGTAAGCGACTGCGGGGCAGTCGCTCGAAAAACAAAACAAATCTCCGATTTGCTTTGTTTTTCCTATTGGATTTCCGGGAGAGATAGAGAGAGTTGTTGGAGGCCAGAAATGGCGGACGGGAGCTTTTGGTTATCGCCGGAAGGGAGATTCATGGGAGTACCCCAGTCAATTAGTAACTATTTTTTAGTATGCACAGGGTGTGATACACTCGGAAGCGTGTGGAACGTGGAAGGGGATAGTCTGCCATGTGCTCGTTGCGCGTTAAATACTTAGTTGAAGAACTGTAAGGGAGTGCAGATATCTGATGGTATATGCGGAAGTCTGCAGGGATTTGACGACCGCGGCGGAGGGCGGGGCCAGGGATGGCTCAGAGCTGCCGGTTGCGGAAATAAAGACCGGTTATTTGACTGCGCAGTGAAGAAACGCGCGGCCCGGAGCCTTCCGGGTGGGAATTGCGCGAAAGAAAACGGAGGAAACGTAAATGGCTCGTATTGCAGGTATTGACTTACCAAGAGAAAAACGTGTGGAAATCGGACTTACCTATATCTATGGTATCGGTAGACCGAGCGCAACAAAAATCTGCGAAAAGGCAAATGTCAACCCTGACACCCGTGTAAGGGAACTGACAGACGATGAGGTAAAGAGACTCAGCGCTGTTATTGATGAAACAATGACTGTTGAAGGTGATCTGAGAAGAGAAATCGCTCTGAACATCAAGAGATTACAGGAAATCGGATGCTATAGGGGTATCCGTCACAGAAAAGGACTTCCGGTTCGCGGCCAGAATACCAAGAACAATGCCAGAACAAGAAAAGGTCCTAAGAGAACGGTTGCAAACAAGAAGAAATAATATCAATTTATTGAGGAAAGTAGGTTAGTTTAAATGGCTAAGAAAGTTGCGAAAAAAGTAACAAAGAAACGTGTCAGAAAAAACGTTGAACGCGGACAGGCACATATTCAGTCATCTTTCAATAACACAATTGTTACCCTGACAGATACTGAAGGAAATGCTTTAAGCTGGGCAAGCGCCGGCGGTCTGGGATTTAGAGGTTCAAGGAAATCTACTCCGTACGCAGCACAGATGGCTGCAGAAACTGCTGCAAAGGCTGCTATTCCGCACGGCCTGAAGACTGTGGACGTTTTTGTAAAGGGTCCTGGTTCAGGACGTGAAGCTGCTATCCGTGCACTCTCTGCATGTGGTCTGGAAGTAACCAGCATTAAGGATGTTACTCCCGTTCCCCACAACGGATGCCGCCCGCCCAAGCGTCGTAGAGTTTAATCAGCATTTTGTGATTTTCATCCGGGAACGGATGGTTGCGTAAATAATAAATTGAGAAAACGTTGGAAGAAAGTACGGCACAGTGAGTGCGGTTGTTTCATGAGGAAACGGCTTTTCGCCGGCAGGACCGGCGGAGCGTACTGTAAACAATATTTGGAGGAAATTTTAAATGGCAGTAAACAGAACCCCTGTTTTAAAAAGATGCAGAACCCTTGGTCTTGAACCCATGTACCTGGGATACGATAAAAAGTCCAACAGAACCAGCGCAAGAGCTGGTAAGAAGGTCAGCGAATACGGCACACAGCTGAGAGAAAAACAGAAAGCCAAATTCATTTACGGCGTTCTGGAAAAACCTTTCAGAAATTACTATAAGAAAGCCGATAAAATGAAGGGTATGACAGGTGAAAACCTGATGACTCTTCTTGAGAGCAGACTGGACAGCGTTGTTTTCAGAATGGGCTTTGCAAGAACCAGAAGAGAAGCTAGACAGGTAGTAGATCACAAGCATGTACTGGTAAACGGAAAGTGCATCAACATTCCTTCTTACCTGGTAAAAGCAGGCGATGTGGTTGAAATCAAGGAAAAAGCAAAAGGAATGCAGAGATATAAAGATATCCTCGAAGTTACAGCAGGAAGACTTGTTCCGGAGTGGATGGATGTAGATCAGGAAAACTTCAAAGGAACGATTAAGGAACTTCCGACCAGGGAAATGATTGATGTACCTGTAGACGAAATGCTTATCGTCGAATTGTATTCCAAGTAATTTCTTGTAACTGGCGTGAACGTTTCAATTAAGAAACTTTTCGTTCGTAAAGGAGGGTATTTGCAGTGTTTGATTTTGAAAGACCCAATATCGAGGTTGCTGAAATCTCTGAGGACAAGAAATACGGCAAATTCGTTGTAGAACCGCTGGAAAGAGGTTACGGTATCACCCTTGGCAATTCACTGAGAAGAATCATGCTTTCTTCCCTGCCGGGTGCGGCTGTGAGCCAGGTCAAGATTGAAGGCGTGCTGCATGAATTCAGCTCTATTCCTGGTGTCAAGGAAGATGTGACTGAAATCATCATGAACATCAAGAGTCTGGCAATCAAGAATAACAGCGAAACCAATGAACCTAAGACCGCTTATATCGAATACGAGGGCGAAGGTGTTGTCCGGGCTTCAGATATTCAGGCAGACCAGGATATTGAGATTCTTAATCCCGACCTGGTAATTGCTACCTTAAGCGGCGGCAAGGAAAGCAAGCTGTACATGGAACTGACCATTACCAAGGGACGTGGATATGTCAGCGCAGAGAAGAACAAGAGCGAAGACCTGCCTATCGGCGTAATCGCTGTTGATTCCATCTATACCCCGGTAGAAAGAGTAAACATGACTGTAGCCAATACCCGTGTTGGTCAGGTAACTGACTTTGATAAACTGACACTGGATGTTTATACCAATGGCACTCTGGCTCCGGACGAAGCTGTCAGCCTTGCTGCAAAAGTACTCAGCGAACATTTAAGCCTTTTCATCGACCTTTCTGAAAACGCCAAGACCGCAGAGGTTATGGTGGAAAAAGAAGATGATGAGAAAGAAAAAGTATTGGAAATGAGCATTGACGAGCTTGAGCTGTCCGTTCGTTCCTATAACTGCTTAAAGCGTGCTGGTATCAATACGGTAGAAGAATTAACTAACAAGACTTCTGAAGATATGATGAAGGTTCGTAACCTGGGCCGCAAGTCTCTGGAAGAGGTTCTTGCTAAATTAAAGGAACTCGGTCTTCAGCTGAACCCCAGCGATGACGTGAATGCATAATTCTGAATAAAAGTTCCGGCGTTTCCCGGTAAGTCCGAACGGCACGGTAGGCGTCACGGCATCCCTCAGGATGCCTGTCACATGATTGGCGGTCAAAGCTGTCCGCAGGGTGGCTTTGGCTTTACACAGCATTCGGTAAGTAAGTCCAAAGAGCGTGGCCGGATGTACCAAGAATGAAAGAGAGAATAGAAAAATGGCAAAGTACAGAAAATTAGGAAAAACCTCAGATCAGAGAAAGGCTCTGCTGAGAAACCAGGTAACCAATCTGTTATATCACGGAAAAATCGTTACCACTGAAGCAAGAGCTAAAGAAGTTCGCAAGATCGCTGAAGGCATCATTGCAATGGGCGTAAAGGAAAGAGATAACTACGAAACCGTTAAGGTTACTGCCAAGGTTGCCAGAAAAGACAAAGACGGCAAGAGAGTAAAGGAAGTTGTAGACGGCAAGAAGGTTACCGTATACGATGAGGTGGAGAAGGAAATCAAGAAGGATATGCCCAGCAGACTTCATGCCAGAAGACAGATGCTGAAAGTTCTGTACCCTATTACCGAAGTTCCGACAACTGCAGCCGGACGTAAGAAAGGTACCAAGAAGGTTGATATGCCTGCTAAGATTTTTGATGAAATCGCTCCCAAGTATGCTGACCGCAAGGGCGGCTATACACGTATCATCAAGATTGGCCAGAGAAAGGGCGACGGAGCAATGGAAGTTGTTCTGGAGCTTGTATAAGTCAAATCCATATTTCCACAGGCCGGTTATGCCGGCTATGGAATAAAAATAGCAGAGAGCATTTTGCTTTCCTAAACAAAGAGGCATCCGCCGCGGAAGAAAATTCCGTTGGCGGATGCCTTTTTGCGTTTATTAACGACCGTGACATTTATACGCTGTACAAGCGCTTAATCCGGTTCCATCCATCCGGAATATTCGATAATGGAGGGGACCTCGCCGGGTTTTCGACCCTGCAGAGTCTGCTTCCGGTATTCTTTGGGGGAAACCTTCATCATTTCATTAAAATGCCGGTTGAAATTACTCAGCGTACTGAAGCCTGTCATAACAGAAATATTGAGAATCGTATGGTTTGTGTTACGAAGCAGGTTGCAGGCATTCATAATCCGGATAGTATTCAGGTAATTCAGGGGACTGGTATGCATAACAGCCTGAAAGCTTCTTCGGAAATGGGTAGGGCTCATATGGCATAGTTCCGAAAGCTTATCGACAGGAAACTTGTTCATGTAGTTATCTTCGATAAAGTCCAGCGCCGGCGTAATACTGAGTGAGCTAATGCCGGATATTGGTGGATTTTGCCAGGGGGGGGTATTTTCTACATTATAATTTACAGCATATTTATCCTGGAAACGGATAATTTCCATGTACAGGGCGAACAGATAGCTTTTTATCAGTTGATGGTCGGGCTTTTCTGCGGAGAGTTCTTCAATGGATGCCTGTGCAAGGAGCGGGATGCGGGAAGAAGCACCGTTAGGTATCAGATATTTATGAATATCATCATGTATCATATTAAAACTGAAATCAGGAGGCAGGATATCCCTGAAAAGCTGACGCTGGTCAAAAAACAGATAGGACCATCTGCTTTTAACGGAGGGAGACGAATAGGTAGTATGAGGGATATTTCTGGGTATGCAGGTTATATCTCCTGCAGAAAAAGGAATGCTCAGTCCGTTATAAAATTCCAGGGTGCCGTCGTGAGAATGGCAGATCCCGATTTCAAGGCAATTATGAAAGTGCAGATTTTCACTGCGGATGTCAGATATTGTCCAGTTGCTTCCGGTAAGCAGAAGAACCGGAAAGCTGGAAGGAAGATAATAGTTCCGATATTCAACAACCGGTTTTGGTTTTTTTAGCGGCATAATTGCCTCCTTTCTGTTGATATTAAGTCATATTGCACATATGGACAGTATAGCATAAAAAAACCATTCTGTTAATATGGTTAAAACTGCACAGTTATTTGACAAAAAAGTGGATGAAAGAGGTTGGTAAATATAAGATAATACATATAGATAAAACGCACAAAAAATATTGTGTAATATAAACAAATTAAAGCGATATAAACAAAGTTTGTGTATTTTGCAAAATGCTATTTGAGCAAAAAGTGATAAAACAGGAAATTGTACAGAGCATATAAGTGAAAAAGTGACAATGCAATATCTGGTCATGACAGGAAGGTTACTTTTTTCGGGACCTTTTTAAAAGCACTCATGCGAAACCGGTTACATTGGAAGAGGAGAAAGGAGCGGACTGCGTATGGCACAGGCAATGGAAAAGAGTAAAAAACAATTGACGGGAAGGCAGCTGAAGAAGATACGGCTGGTATTGCTGCTACTGCCCTTTATGGTATTTGTATTGATATTTAATTATGCACCGCTTCTGGGCTGGAGCTATGCATTTGTTGATTTTAAGCCTGGCGTTTCCGTTTTTGATTCTGATTTCGTAGGCTTAAAATATTTTCAGAAAATCGTGGCTAACCCCAGGGATTTTCTGAATGTAATGCGTAATACGCTTTGCATTTCTTTTTTAAACATCTGTTGTTCTGTGTTGCCGGCAATTTTCGCCATAGCTATTTCGCAGCTGAAGAATAAGAAATATGCAAAGATGGTACAGACTGGTACCTCCATACCGAACTTTATTTCCTGGGTGCTGGTGTATTCCATTGTATTTATGCTCCTGTCCTCGGAAAGCAGCGCCCTGAACAACATATTGATGGGACTGGGATTAGTCAAAGAGCCGGTTAATCCGCTGACAAACGCAAAGCATGCATGGCTGATACAGGTGGCAATCGGAGCATGGAAGACGCTGGGCTACAATGCAATTATTTATCTGTCGGCCATTACATCAATTGATCAGGAGCTGTATCAGGCGGCGGATGTGGATGGCGCCAATACCTGGCAGAAAATAGTACATGTTACCGTTCCCGGACTGTTATCCACCTTCTTTGTACTGCTGCTGCTGGCAATTTCCAACATGCTTTCCAATGGTTTCGACCAGTACTGGCTGCTGGGAAACGGCATGACCTGGGATAAGCTGGAGGTATTTGATACTTATGTATATCGTATGGGTATTAAAAATATGGAGTATTCCCTTGCCACTGCCATGGGTATCTTTAAATCCGTTGTCAGCATTATCCTTCTGTCATTTGCCAATTGGGCTTCCAAGAGACTGAGGGGAGAGTCCATATTCTGACACTGACGATGGGAAGCAAGGAAGAAAGGAAGTTGCAATATGAGTAAAAAGAAAAACAGGATTACCTTTGCCGGCATAATAAATGCCATTATTCTTGGATTGTTTACTTTAATATGTGTTTATCCGCTGTGGTATATATTTATTAACTCATGGTCTTCTCCGGCGGCTGTCAACCGCGGAGTGTACATTATTCCACAGGAGTTTTCCACAGAGGCCTATACGAATCTGCTGGAAATTCCGGGCCTGACCTCCAGTATCGGCATCGCCTTTGCCCGTACGATACTTGGAACGCTGCTTACGCTGCTGTGCTGCAGCTTTGCGGCATACCTGCTGGCAAACAGGGATTTGCCCTGCAGAAAGCTGCTGTACCGTTTTTTCATAGTGACCATGTATGTGAATGCAGGATTTATCCCTTACTATCTGTTAATCAGCAATATCGGACTGAAAAATAATTTTCTGGTATACATACTGCCTTATGCGGTTCAGGCATATTTTATCATTCTGATTAAGACTTATATTGAATCCATACCATCGGAACTGGTGGAATCGGCGGAAATGGACGGCGCAGGGCTGGTAAAGGTCTTTTTCCGGATTATACTGCCTCTGGCCAAGCCGATTCTGGCCTGTATCGTCGTGTTTGCAGCGGTAAATCAGTGGAATACCTGGTCGGATGACATGTTCTTCATGCAGGGCAGGAAGGCAGCCAATCTTCACTGCCTGCAGTACCTGCTGTATACCAAGCTGCAGTCCAATGTGGTTTCCACTACCGGAGCCGGCGCTGCCGCAGGTGCGGCGGTCAAGGTAACCTCAACTACGCTTCGCATGGCAATGAGCTTTATTACTGTGGTGCCGATTTTATGTGTATATCCCTATATGCAGCGGTTTTTTACCAAAGGAATTATGCTGGGTGCCGTAAAGGGATGACAGGATCTTACTTTCATTGCTGCGATGATTCCGCATTGCAAAAATGAAATTAAATAAAGTAAGAGATTTGGGCGCTTAAAGCAGCCTGAAAAGGAAGGAGAGAATATGAAAAAGAACTTACTTAAAAAAGTGCTTGCCATGACAGTTACCGTCGCCATGCTCGGCGGACTTGTGGCATGCGGTTCAGCCTCCAATGAATCGTCGGCCGAACCTGCACCGGCATCCAGTGAAGCCGCACAGACAACAGCTGAAGAGGGCGCTGCCGGAGAAACTGCGGATGAGGCTGCACAGGCCTCGGATTCAGGAGTAATCATTCCCCATTTTGAGGACCGTGTTGCCCTGGATGTGGTGGCCTTTGTTGGAAGGGGGGAAGCGGATGGCCTGCGTTCCGATCCCGTCAGCAAGTATATTGAGGACACTTTAAACATCGACCTGTATCTGACCGGTGTTACGGAGGCGGACTGGCCGAGCCAGCTGTCGGCCATGATGGCGGATGGGGATTTGCCGGATATTTTCATGTTATCCGATCCTACCAAGCAGCTGCCCATGCTCCTGGAATCCGGATCTGCACTGAATCTGGAGCCTTATCTGGAGGAGTACGCGCCGAATACCATGAATGACCCTGCAGGAAAAATGATGATTGAGGCTGAAAGAATGGCTGCCAACAGCCCTGACGGAAACGCATACCTTTGGGGAATGTGCAAGGGGTCATGGGATGACGGCACAGTGCCTACCTGCGGCCACTATATCAGATGGGATGTTTATAAAGAAGCCGGCTATCCCAAGCTGGATTCCTATGATGAAGATCTGCTGGACGTTATGGAAGCCATGGTAGCGGCAGAGCCGGAAACAGATGACGGGCAGAAAACCTATGGCTGCGGTGCATGGTTCGGCGCAGGACAGGGCTGGGGTGAATGGGTGTTTACCTTCGGTCTTGGGCCTCAGGAGGGCGTAAACCTGATTGAAACTACCGGACGTGTCCTGGGAGTATCTACAGTGGATTCCAAACCGCTGGAAAACAATCAGCTGACTGATCCGGAAGGCATTTTCTGGAGAGCGGTTCGTTTTTATAACAGAGCAAACCAGAGAGGGCTGCTGGACCCTGACTCTTTTACGATGACCTCTGATATTTATGAAGAAAATCTGAAGGCCGGTAAATATATGTTTAACGTACCCGGCTGGATGTCTGCAAACGCCAATCTGGAATTCAACAAGACAGAAGGAAATCAGAAAGCTTTTATTTCCCTGCCCAGCCTGAGTGGTGATGCGGAAGACAGATTCGGCAATATGTACCGCGGTGAAAGACAATATGTGGTAAACGCCAATACGGAGAACCCGGAAAGATGCGTTGCTTTGCTTGATTTCTTATCTACCTATGACTTCTCCAGAACTGCATGGAACGGTCTGGAAGGCACCTATTGGAATGTAGAGGATGGAGAGCCGGTACCTACGGATGAGTATCTGAACGTTACCAAGGATGATGCCTTAGGCGCTGAAACAGGTGTGAATGTTTACCATCATTTCTGCGGCTTCGGCAACGGAACAATTAATCCTGACGATGGTGTTGCCATTGATCTGTATCAGTTCTCCCAGAAGGCGCTGGATAAAAAGATGAACGATACCGTGAAGGATTTTATCTCCCATTACGGACAGGAAACACAGGTCGATGTATACCGCGCCGAAACGCCTGTTACGGATGCCGGCATGTATATTTCCTTTGGGGATCCGGAAGGTGATATTGCATCGTATGTAAATGAAATCAATGCTTATGTGGGCAAGAATGTAGTTACTGCGGTTGCAGCCAAGAGTGATGAAGAATTTGAAGCCGTCCGCACAAAGATAATTGAAGAGCTGCAGAAAAATTATCATGTGGATGAGGTATTCCAGTATTTCTATGATGAAGCCCTCGCTCAGGCCGACGATGTTGCCAAGCTTGTTGATATGAACAATGCAATAAAAGCGGACAGAGAGCAGTAATAGCTTGCACTGTCTGAAAAAAGGAGCCAGTGTATTTGTAAAAATGCGCCGGCTCCTTTACAATATAAGCATAACAAATGTATGCGTATGCGCGTTTCGGCGCGCAGAGGGGAGGGGTAGGCATGATTTGCAGGCAAAAGCTTGTGATTCCCACCTATGAGATGGATGAGGCGGAGAGATCACCCTATTTTTATGATGTGAGGAATCATCAGGGGACACGGGGGAACATTTATCCCATTCCCATGATCGATACCTTTAAAAACGTGAAGACGGACAGGGAGTATGACGCTGTTGTGCTGGAAAATGAATTCATCCGGGTGACGGTGCTGCCTGAACTGGGAGGGCGGATATATGAAGGCTACGATAAAAAGCTGGATTATAATTTCGTCTACAAAAACCAGGTGATTAAGCCAGCTTTGATAGGGCTGTGCGGCGCATGGATTTCAGGGGGGATTGAATTCAACTGGCCGCAGCATCACCGTCCTACCACGTATATGCCTGTGGACTGTGTGATTGAAGAGGGGGAGGATGGAGCACAGACAGCCTGGATGGGAGAATATGAGCCTTTGTTCGGCATGAAGGGGATGGTGGGGGTAACCATCTGGCCGGACAAATCTTATGTGACGGTAAAAACAAGGCTGTATAACCCGTCTAATGCCATGCAGACTTTTCACTGGTGGGCCAATCTGGCAGTGCATGCCAATGAGGACTATCAGCTGCAGTTTCCGCCGGATATTGACTACATTACTTATCATTATAAGGATGCGGTATCAGAATTCCCGGTAGTGAAGGGAGAATTTGCCAGAGCTGATTTCGGTGAGGGAACGGATATTACCTGGTTTAAAAATATTCCTTCTCCGGCCTCCTTTTTTATTCTGAACTCAGATTATAATTTTATGGCCGGGTTCGATCACGGAAGACAGCGGGGAACAGTGCATGTGGCGGATCATAACGTTTCTGTGGGCAAAAAGTTTTTTACCTGGGGAAGCAGGGAGTTCGGTGATGTATGGCACCGTAACCTGACCGATGAGGACGGCGCCTATCTGGAAATCATGACGGGCTGCTATACGGATAACCAGCCGGATTTTTCCTTTATTGCGCCGGATGAAACGAAGACCTTTGAGCAGACCTGGTATGCCACCGCCCATATGCCGGGGCTGAAAAATGCGGAAAAGGATGGGGCCGTGGGTTTTGTTTTAAACGGAAGAAGGCTGGAGGCTGCTTTTCAGGTGACTGCGGTTCACAAACAGGCGAGAATCTGCGTGGAGGTGAAGGGAGAGCGGCTTCTGGAGGAATGCCTTTTCCTGGAACCGGGACAGCCGTGCCTGCGGAGCCTGGAAACAGCGGAGGGGACGCAGGAAAAGGATATATCGCTGTTTCTTCTTGATGAATCGGGGAAAATCCTGGTTTCCTATACCTTCGGGCCGTCCTTTTTCCAGGACCGGGAAAAACCGGCGCCTCACAGGCCGGCACGGAAGCCGGAGGAGATACCCACGCAGGAGGAGCTGTATCTGGAGGGGCTTCATTTGGAGCAGTACCGGCATGTAACGCTTCGGGCAGAAGATTATTATCGGGAAGCGCTGCGACGGGACAACGGAGATATCCGCTGCAATAATGGAATGGGGCTTCTGTGGATGAGAAAGGGGGACTGCAAAAAGGCGCTTCCGTTTTTTGAAAAAGCGGTAAAACGCAGTATGCTCAGAAACCCCAATCCCAGGGATGGGGAATGCTGTTTTAATTATGCCTGGGCGCTGGAGAATGATGGGCAGGAGGAGGAAGCGATCCGTTTTTACCGGAAAGCAGCCTGGAATTATGGGTATAAGGGAGCCGGACTAAAACAGGCGGCGAAGCTTTATGTACGTAAGGGTTGTTTTGAAGATGCGCTTTCCTGTATCAGGGAAGCGCTCACAGTGAATGGGGAAAGCCCGGAGCTTTCCTTCCTGAAGGCTTTTATACTGCGGAAATCGGGAAGAAGCAAAGAAGCGGGGAAGGTGGTCCGCGATATGCTGGCCGTGGATCCGCTCGGATACGGTCTGCTGGGGGAAAGCTGGTTTCTGCAGGATGAAAAGGAAGCACTGGATAGACTGAAAAATGTGCTGCGTGAGAGAAAAACGGCATGGCGTGTCCTGATGGCGGAATATCTGGAGCTGGGAGCCTGGCAGGAGGTGCTAAAGCTGGGCCGGATTGCGCCTGCGGATCCGATGAACTGTTATTACAGGGCATATGCGGCAGCAGGTCTTGGGAAAGAAGCAAAAGCAGCAGATTTCCTTACACAGGCGGGGGAGATGTCGCCGGATTACTGCTTTCCATATACGGATATGGATAGGCGTGTTCTCCAATATGCCTTTGCGCAAAGAAAGGATGGAGGGAAAAGCGCATATTATCTTGGCTGTTTATTCTATGGAAGGGATAACCGCGAAGAAGGCGTGAAATGCTGGGAAGTGTCTGTTACCAGGGAGGACGGTTTGCATCAGGCCCACAGATGTATGGCCCTTGCCCTGCTTGAGGTATTTGAAGACAAGGTGGGAGCAAGGCGGGAAATGGAAAAGGCCTTTGCTATGCATCAAGACGGGCGGTATCTTCTGGAGCTTATGGAAATACGCAGGGAATCAGGTGTTCCGGTAGAAAAGCTGCTGGAGCTTCTTGAAGCATATCCTCAGTTGGTTTATAAAAGAGAGGATCTGTATCATCAACAGCTGGTGCTTTATAATGAGGCGGGAATGCCGGAAAAGGCGGCGGCTTACTTGAAGAACCGTACCTTTAATCCTTATGAGGGCGGAGAAGGTATCCTGGTAAAAGCGCATATTCTTGCTTATATTCAGCTGGGAAGGCGGGCTTTCCGGGAAAAAGATTATGGCGGGGCCATTGCTTTTTATAAAACGGCTCTGGAATATCCGGAAAATTATCAGGAGGGCCGCGGTGTAACTGCACGGGAAGCGGCAGTATATTTCCATATGGCGAAAGCGCTGGAGGCAGCAGGAGAGGAAAGGGAAGCCTTTGCCTGGTACGAAAAGGCGGCGGCCCATCAGACGGGACGGCTGGATGAGAGTGATTTTTATACGGCCTGTGCGCTGCGGCGGCTGGGAAAAGAGCGGGAAGCTGCGGCGCTGTATCTGTCGATGCTGGACGGAGCGGATGCCATATTGAAGGAGGAAGACAGGCTTCCCCATTTTGGGGGCTTTGTCTCCAATCTGCCGGGAGAGCACAGTATAAAAAAGGCAAATCACAGGAAGGCCCATCCGGCCAGGTTCTATGCGCTGACCGGCCTGGGGAGAAAACAGGAAGCAAGGAAGGAAAAGGAGCTGGCAGCAGTCTGGGGAGCCGAAATGGCATGGCTGCGCCTGATTGAAGAGGATGGAGGTAAAATGGGGTATGAAGGCATCTGAAAAAATTAAAGGGATTGTATTTGCTTATGACACAAATGGGGAATATGACATGGTAAAGGAGCTGGGTGTGGAATGGATGCGGCTAAATATCTGTTTTCCCTGGAAGGATAAGATGTTCGGGACATTAAGCGAGGAATACATAGCAGCCAGACAGGAAATCCGTGATACCCATGCCAAAGGCTTCCAGGTAATGCCTGCGACACCGCCGCTGGGCGGTTTTACCTATGATGAAGAGGAGGGAAAAACATGCTGGCATGAGCATTTCCCGGAGTTCGTGGGAAAGAAGGGGACGGAAGAGTTTTATGAAAATGTGAGGGAAAGCATGCGGTTTATCTGTGAGGATTTGGGGGAGGCTGCGGGGATTTACTGGCAGTGTATGAATGAAATCGATATTCCCGTATTTTCCAATGACTACCCGGATGACATTCTTGCAGATACCGCCAGGGCATGTGCGGAAGGAATCAGGCGGGGCAATCCGGAAGCCAGATGTGGTATCAACATTTCCTGCTATAATGAAAATGCGGTGAGAATTGCGGATTTGGTGTATCGGGAAGGGCATTCCTTTTATTATATGGGCGTGGATCAGTACTTTGGTTCCTGGCAGCCCGGGGATGCGGAAAACTGGATTGGGGTGCTGGACGCGCTGTATGAAAGATACCGGCTTCCGGTACTGGCCAATGAATGGGGGTACTCCTCAGCCGGGGAGCTGGCGGAAGAAATGCCGGATCCGGCGCTGGTGCCCAAGGGACTTCCTGAGGTATGCTATGTGAAGAAGTGGTTTCATGAGGCGAAGGGCGGGCATACCCCGGAGGTTCAGGCGGATTATTTCAGAAGGGGCCACAGGATTTTTGCGCAGCATCCTCATTGTCTGGGGTCCTTTATGTTCTGTTGGAGGGATGCCTATCACTGTTATCATTGCGGCGCCTCTGACTGTCCGGCCGAGTGTTACTGGGGGATTGTGGATACGCAGTGCCGTCCCAAGCCGGCTTATTATGCCGTAAAGGAAGCGCTGGCGGAGTATTATAAGGATGAATGAAAAAAGCGAAACAGTCCGGCTCTGCTGAACTGTTTCGCAGGAATATCAGAGGGGATCGCTTTCCGGTTCCATCCAGCCGGAGAATTCCAGGATGGTATGGCGGATATCGGTCCCTTCCTTTTGGCGGGCAAAAAGCATCTGGTTGCGGTATTCCCGGGGCGTCATGTGGATCACCGCGTGAAAATGCCGGTTGAAGTTGGAAACGGAGGCGAAGCCCGCCATTTCTGAAATGGAAAGAATGGATTCCTCCGTGCTGCGCAGCAGGTTGCAGGCCTTCATGATGCGGGTGCTGTTTAAGTAATCCAGCGGGCTGGTCTGCATGATGGAATGGAAAACGCGCCGGAAATGGGTGAGGCTCATGTGGCAAAGATCGGCCAGCACCTCGATGGGGAACTGGGAGCTGTAGTGATCCTCGATATAATCCAGGGCCGGTGAGATGACCAGGGCATTTTCCGGGATGGAGTGGACTGCATCTGGCCCGGAGGAAGAGGTTGGCCCGCCGCAGGTACTTTCCGGGGCATTGGCCTGCTCCTGGATGCGGTTCAGTTCAATGGAAAGGGCGAGCAGCAGCCCTTTTACACAGGACTGGTAGTTAGGGCGTGTATGCTCCATTTCATCTATGATGGATTGGGTCAGGTAATGGATATGGGGATATTCCGCCCGGGGCAGGATATGTCTGTAATTCCGATAGGAAAACAGAGAAAGATCCGGGCCGGATTCGGAAGCCGGAAGCAGAGCGCGGAACAGCTCGGCAGGATCAAACATGATATAGGACCAGCGGCTTTCCGTACCCTTGTCCGAATAGGTGGTATGGGGAATATTACGGGGGATGCAGGTGACATCCCCCGCTTTGAAGGTCATGGGTTCGCTGTAGAACTTCATGGTGCCGCTGCAGGAATGGCAGAGGCCGATTTCCAGGCAGTTGTGGAAGTGCAGGCGGCTGCTGGGAATATCGGATATTTTCCAATGCTCCCCGCTTAGAATCAGGACGGGAAAGTCAACGGGAAGGTAGTAATTGCGGTATTCCATGACGGAATTTTTCTGTTTTGGCATATTGATTTCCTTTTTTGGGTATCTGGTGCGGCGGTATTTGTGTAGCTTTAAGGCATGCTCTGCAATCTTAATACTTTTATTTATCCCTTCCACAACTTCAAAATTGCCTGCTCTATCAACTGGAAGTTATATTAGAGAAAAGTCAAATAAATATATTCCATTTTGCCCTTTTGAATCATTAAAATATACACTGATTTGAGGCATAGGAAATTTAAATGTTTCACTTGCCCACTGGATAGCAGAAGCCGTAAATGCTTCATTTTGTATATTACAATCTTCAAACTGAATAACGCGAAGTGCAATCTTTAGAGAAGAATCTTTTTGTAATAAATTCTCTATCTGGTTACTGATTAGTTTTAGTCCACGGCAAAAACATTCTAATTCTTCGTTTGTCAGAGGTTGACTATATGGATATGGAAAAAGCATGTTTTGAAAATAGATTTGGTCTGTCAGCTTTACACAGCTTTCTTTATTTTCTACTGATTTAAGTAATTGATAGCCTGCTTCAAGTATAATTCCTATTTTCCATTTTCCAAGCATAAGTTTATAATTCGATTTTGTCCATATAAATTTTTCTATAAACGGCACCTCCTCTGAAAATTCCATATTTTTTAAGTTTATTTTGCCAATCTCCATTAGGGATTACAATGCCCGAATAAGGTGATAAAAATAAAAAGATAGTAATTACAACCACTTTGGCAAAAAAATAACGAACAGGATATGCTATAAATTGTGTAGAAAAACCATAAAAATTGTCTGCCTTCCTGAAAAATAAGCATTTTAACGGTTTTGATTTTTAAAAGCTCTAAAAAAGAATGAAATATTGCGCGGAATCTAAAATCAGGATAGCATAAATGGTTGAAATTGCAAAGTATATTATTGAAAATAAATAGAAATGGAGGGGATTATCATTTATGATAGAGACAGGCTGGAGAAGATGGCAGAATAAGTGGGAGTAGCTGTAGTGAGATGGAACAGTTACCTATTTACATAATAAAACCGGGGATATCCGGAGAAGGAGAGTGCAGGGATGCTGAAACTGGATTTTGACAGGAAAGAGATAGCGGAGGTTATTGACAGGATTGTCCATAAGACAATGAATATGGACCTGACCTGGGACTGGCCTTGCGGTGTGGCTTATTATGGAATCGCAAAGGCGTGGGAGGTTACGAAGAATGAGGAGTATCTGGAGCTTCTGAAAAACAGGGTGGATGAGTATATGGAGCTGGGGCTGCCGCCGCAGTGGACGGTGAATACGTGCGCTATGGGGCATTGCCTGATCACGCTGTATGAAGCGACCGGGGATGAGAAGTATTGGGACGTGGCGATGAGCAAGGTGGCTTATCTGCGTAAGGATGCGCTGCGGTTTGGGGACCATGTGCTGCAGCATACGGTTTCCGCAAATAATGATTTCCCGGAGCAGGCCTGGGCCGATACGCTTTTTATGGCGGCGTTTTTCCTGCTCAGAGTGGGCGTGAAGCTGAAGGATGAGGAGATTATTGAGGATGCGCTGAATCAGTATTACTGGCATATCCATTATCTGCAGAATCCGGAAACGGGGCTGTATTATCATGGCTACAATAATATAACTGGGGATCATATGTCCGGTTTTTACTGGGGCAGGGCGAATGCCTGGGCGGCGTATACCATGTCTCAGGTAGGGGCAATTCTTCCGGAGGCTTATCTGTATCCGAAGTTCCTGGAGGTGACGGGTTCGCTGAATGAGCAGCTGGCGGCACTGAAGCTTTTACAGACGGAAAATGGCCTGTGGCGGACTATTCTGGATGATGAGGAGTCTTATGAAGAGGTTTCTGCTTCCGCGGGAATAGCGGCGGCTATGCTGGAAAAAGGAAATCCCCTCCATTCCAAGTATATTAACAAGGCAATCAAGGGGCTTCTTGCCAATGTGAGTAAGGACGGCAAGGTGATGAATGTATCCGGTGGTACGGCAGTAATGAAGGATCGGGACGGTTACAGAGAGATTTCCAAACGCTGGATTCAGGGTTGGGGCCAGGGACTGGCTCTGGCATTTTTCTCGGGGCTGCTTACGGCTAATGATGCGGCGAAGGACGGCGCTTTATAATCAGACAGGAGTGTAAAAAGATGTGTGAAGTGAAAAGAAAAGGGAATTTTACCCTGCCCGGTGAGGCAGGCTATGAGAAGCTGACGTTGGAGCTGGCGGAAAAATGGGGCGCGGATGTGATCCGGGACAGTGACGGAACGGTGCTGTCAGATGAAATTTTAGATGCAGGCTATGGAATTTATTCCACCATTTGCATGATAAGGGATCATAATGAATGGGCCAGGGAGAATCAGGATAAGCTGCAGCAGTGTTTCCTTATGACCAGCCCGGCGGTGGCAGTGGAAGGTAAGCTGACTGTCTGCCTGATGGAAGGTTTTTTTGAGGAGCAGTTCCGTATTAATGACAGTGAAAATGCCATGCATTACTGGCAGGTATATGACAGGACCACGGATACGCTTGTACCGCGGGAGAAGTGGAGCTACGACAAGGCGGCCGGCAGTGTGACGGTCAATGAGCCTGCAGCCTTTCATTCCTATACGGTGAGCTTTATGGCTTATCGTATCTGGGAAGAAATCTCCATGTATAACCATACGACAAATAACTGGGATAAGGAACATCTGATGCAGATCGATCCCATGTATCCGGAGACGCAGGAGTTTTTAACGGGCTGGATGAAGGAGTGGTGCGAGACGCATCCGGCGACAACGGTAGTGCGTTTTACCTCCATGTTCTATAATTTTGTATGGATTTGGGGAAGCGATGTAAGAAACAGGAATCTGTATACGGACTGGGGCTCTTATGATTTCACGGTGAGTGAGAGGGCGCTTAACGCATTTGCGGATAAATACGGATATGAGCTTACGGCGGAGGATTTTGTCAATCAGGGCAAGCTGCATGTGACTCATATGCCGGGAAATCAGCATAAGGCCGACTGGATGGAGTTTATCAATGATTTTGTGATTTCATTTGGCCGTAAGCTGATTGATATGGTGCATGAGTACGGTAAAAAGGCATATGTATTCTACGACGACAGCTGGGTGGGAATCGAGCCTTATAACGGCAGGTTCCAGGAGTTCGGCTTTGACGGATTGATTAAGTGTGTTTTTTCAGGCTATGAAGCAAGGCTGTGCGCGGGGGTTAAGGTGGATACCCATGAGCTTCGCCTGCATCCTTATCTGTTCCCTGTGGGGCTTGGCGGCGCGCCTACCTTTATGGAGGGCGGAGATCCCACGCTGGAGGCGAAAAAGTACTGGAACAGCGTGAGAAGGGCGCTTCTGCGTGAGCCGATACAGCGGATCGGCCTGGGAGGATATCTGCATCTGGTGCAGGATTATCCGGATTTCTGCGATTATATAGAACAGGTGGGGGATGAATTCCGCACCTTTGGCAGCTTCCATGAGGAAGGAAAGTCTTACAGTATCAGGACTAAGGTGGCGGTGCTGCATTATTGGGGAAAACTGCGTTCCTGGACGCTTTCCGGACACTTCCATGAAACCTATATGAACGATTTGATACATATCAATGAAGCGTTGTCCGGCCTGCCGGTGGATGTATCCTTTATCAGCTTTGAGGACGTGTTAAACGGCGCGCTTGAGGATGTGGACGTAGTTATTAATGCGGGCTTTGCAGGCAGTGCATGGAGCGGCGGCGATGTGTGGAAGAACCCTGCGGTTGTGGAGAAGCTGACACGCTTCGTTTATGAAGGGGGCGCGTTTATCGGCGTGAATGAACCTTCCGCGGTGGAAGGCTATGATACATTTTTCCGTATGGCGCCTGTGCTGGGTGTGGATGAGGACACCGGCGCGCGTATCTGCCATGGTAAATGGCAGTTTGCCGTAGAAAACATAGAAGGCCTGATGCCGGAAGGCAGCTTCGTAAAGAAGAAAGGAGATTACCGCAAGGGAATTCCTTATCTCACCGACGGAAAAGCAAAGGTTCTGGCAGAGGACGGCGGCGTGCCTGTGTTTACAATCAATGAATTTGGAAAAGGCCTTGGAATTTATCTGGCTTCCTTTGAAAAGACGATTGAAAATACCAGATTGCTCCTGAACCTGATTTTGCTGGCGGGACGGGAGGATTTGAACGGTCTTTACCTGACGGATAATGCGAATACGGAATGCGCTTATTATCCGGGAAGCGGTCGTCTGGTGGTCATCAACAACAGTGATCAGCCGCAGACCACGGCGGTGCGGACGCAGAAGGGCAGTGTGGAGACGCAGCTGGAGCCTTACGCGACGAAGATGCTGAATATCTGATTAAAAAGGTAACAGTTCGGTTAACCGGGCTGTTACCGCAGAGGAGATAATGCGATGCAGATAGGAATCCGTTTGCATGATACAGTAAAAATGGCGCTTCCCCAGAGGCTGGCGCATACCAGGGAGCAGGGCTTTACCTGCGCCCATGTGGCCCTGGGAAAGGTGATTGATGATTTCCCCATAAAGAACACAACACTGACACCGGGCTTTGCCATGTATCTGAAAAGGCTGTTTGCCGAAAATGATCTGGATGTAGCTGTATTGGGCTGTTATCTGAACCTGGCCACACCGGACAGTACGGAGCTTGCGAAAACAATAGAAACCTACAAAGCGCAGATCCGTTTCGCTTCCTGGCTGGGAGCGGGCGTGGTGGGGACAGAGACGGGGAATCCCAATGTGTTCTATGCGCCGGACCCAGCCGCGCGTACCCGGGAGGCTTTGAATTTTTTCATTAAGAATCTGTCCTACGTGGTGGAGTATGCGGAAAAAATGGGTGTGGTGGTGGCGATTGAGCCGGTGTGCCAGCACATTGTATACAGCCCGGAACGGGCGAGGCAGGTGCTTCGTGCCATTGCTTCCCCGAACCTGCAGATCATTTTGGATCCGGTGAA
The DNA here is from genome assembly GCF_003435485.1 of Eisenbergiella massiliensis. Classification (NCBI taxonomy): domain Bacteria; kingdom Bacillati; phylum Bacillota; class Clostridia; order Lachnospirales; family Lachnospiraceae; genus Eisenbergiella; species Eisenbergiella massiliensis. The sequence continues at coordinate 185,303 of NZ_QVLV01000010.1, read as the reverse complement.
TCTTCTGGATGGATCCAACGCTGCAAATCAGAAGGATGTGGTAAAGAACGCCATTGATATTCTGGGAGAGGATGTGGCGGTGATCCATGTCAAGGACTTTACCGTGAAGGATGGAAAGGTGATTTCCATGGCGGCAGGGCAGGGAATTATGGACTACAGCGATCTCATTCATTTTATGAAAAAGGATAAGCCTTACATCCATGCGACGCTGGAGGATACCGTGCCGGAGAACGCGGTGGCAGCCAGAGAGTTTATGGAGAGGCTGTGGGATGAGGCGTAGGCCGAAAACATAAAAATAACAAAAGCGTAATCAGCAGGGCGGCCGGAAGGAACCGGACCTTTCTGATTACGCTTTTTTTTATGAGAAAAGGAAAACGTGGGCTTTTACGCCGCCTGTCCGCGTCCGGTGCCAATTTCCATCAGGCTGCCGGTCCCTTTCAGATATTTCATGTACACAATAGCAAAGGCGGTGGTTGAGGTGAGCGCCGCAATGCCGTCCGCAATCGGCTCCGCATAGAATGCGCTTGCCGCGGTAAAAGCGAAGGGCAGCAGGCAGGTGGCCACAAAATAGGTGGTCTTGCGGAACAGCGACAGGAACAGGGAAAGCCCGGTCATTCCCAGTGCAGTAAGGGAATCCACGAAGGTATACTGCAGGCTTAAGGGGATTATCATCATGGTAAAGGCGCGTATGCCCCAAACGGAAAGCTCTATGTATTCTGCATTATTGGTAAAAATACCTGCAAATGCCGCGGGCAGGAACCGGGAAACCAGAAACATAAAGGAAGTGAAGCCGATACACAGCATAAGCACGCAGAACACGATTTTCCGGATACGCTCCGGCTTGTTCGCACCGTAATTAAAGCTGATAAGCGGCTGGGAACCGCCGGTAATCCCCAGCATGGGGGAGGTAATCAACATCATATAGCTCTGGACGATGGTGGCGCAGGTGATGAGCGTATCCCCGTAGCCCGGCCCGCCGTGATACTGCAGGACCGCATTCATCGCAATGATGATAATGCTGTCGGTGGCCAGAATCAGGAAAGGGGAAAAACCCAGAGCCAGGATCCTTTTGACAAGTACAGGATCGGGCCTGCGCAGGTGGAGGGGGACCGGCATGCTTTTCCTGTAAAGGACGCAGAGGACGAAAATGCAGGAAGCCAGCTGGGCAAGCACCGTGGCCACCGCGGCCCCTGCGATATCCATATGGAAAACAAAGATAAACAGCGGGTCCAGTATAATGTTCAGGATGGCGCCGATGAGCGTCGTCACCATGCCTAAAAGCGGATATCCCTGGGCGGTAATAAAGTAGTTCATTCCCATGGAAAGCAGTGCAAAAAAGGTGCCGCAGGTATATATGGTCAGATAGGTATTGGCATAAGGATAGGTCACATCACTGGCGCCGAACCAATGAAGAAGCATTCCCTTGCTGAGCAGGAAAATCAGGGTCAGCGCCGCAGAAAACAGAATCAGCGTGGAAAAACAGTTCCCCAGTATTTTTTCCGCATCTTTTTTATCATTCTGTCCAAGACGCATGGAAAAGAGTATGGATCCGCCGATGCCGATGAGCGTGGCAAAGGAGGACAGAAGGGTGATGATGGGCGCGCATACGCCGGCCCCTGCCAGGGAATCGGCCCCGGCAGCCGGAATATTACCTATATAAATGCGGTCAACGATGCTGTACATAACGTTGACGAACTGAGCGAACATAAACGGGACGGATACCCTGAGCACCAGTCCTGGTACGGAATCATTTCCAAAATCATTGACATGCTTCTTTTGTGTTTTCATAGCTCCCCCCTGGTGGATAAATTGGCGTAGAAAGAATTTTCTGCACCAGCTATAGATTATAACCAACTGCGCCGCCAACTGCAAGAATTATTATCACCATTTTCTTGTAATTAACAGTCCGGCCTCCGCCCGGGCCGAATTGTTACTGCATCCGCCCATGATAAGCCGCCTCCGGCGAGGGGCGGATGCCTGCTTCTTCCACGTTTTCTCACGGTTTGTGCAGTGAATGCGCAAACCTGCCTGAACTGTTACTCTTGTAATTCTTTATAGACTCTAGTAAAATAGGAAGGTGGCCGTAATTGAAACCAATATTTGCAGCTGTATACCTATGGCTGCACCAATTTTCAGATACAGGATAGCATATGGAAAACGAAGCGGTAAAAGAGATTATTAAAACAAAGGAATTAACCTTCGATTATATCAGGCACGATGAGGAAGGAAACGAGGAGGGGACAATCCGGGCTGTGGACAATGTGAGCCTGGAGGTGAAGCAGGGTGATTTTATCGCCATCCTGGGGCACAATGGTTCCGGCAAGTCCACGCTGGCAAAGCACATCAATGCGCTGCTGGTGCCCACCTCGGGAACTGTCTGGGTGGACGGCAGGGTAACCGCTGAAGAAAGCAATGTCTGGGATATCAGGCAGACGGCGGGCATGGTGTTCCAGAATCCGGACAACCAGATCATCGGGCAGGTGGTAGAGGAGGATGTGGGCTTCGGACCGGAGAACATGGGAGTCCCCACAAAGGAAATATGGGAACGCGTGGAGGAAAGCCTGAAGGCAGTGGGAATGTACGAATACAGGAAGTATTCGCCCAATAAGCTTTCCGGCGGACAGAAGCAGAGAGTATCCATTGCGGGTGTCCTGGCCATGCATCCCAAGTGCATCGTGCTGGACGAGCCTACGGCGATGCTGGATCCCAGCGGCCGCAGGGAAGTAATACGCGCGGCACGGGCGCTGAACGATGTGGAAAATGTGACGGTTATTCTCATCACCCACTATATGGAAGAGGTCATTCATGCGGATAAGGTTTTTGTCATGGATGAGGGACAGGTGGTTATGGAAGGAACGCCGCGGGAGGTTTTTTCCAGAGTGGAGGAGCTGAAGAAGCTCCGGCTGGATGTGCCGCAGGTGACGCTGCTTGCCTATGAACTGAAAAAGAAAGGGCTTTTGCTGCCTGATGGAATCCTTACCACGGAAGAGCTGAAAAGGGAACTGCTTAAAATTACGGAGAAACAAAATGGCGATTAAACTGGAGCATGTGAATTATATATATGGCGCGGACACCGAGCTGTCTGTGGCGGCGCTGAAGGATGTATGCATTTCCATAGAGGACGGGCAGTTTATCGGGCTTATCGGGCATACCGGTTCCGGGAAATCCACGCTGGTGCAGCATCTGAACGGCCTGCTGAAGGCAACGGACGGCGCGATCTATTATAATGGAAAGAATATTTATGACAAAGATTATAATATGAAGGAGCTGCGCAGCAAGGTGGGGCTGGTATTCCAGTACCCGGAACATCAGCTTTTTGAAATCGATGTTTTTACCGATGTATGCTTCGGACCGAAGAACCTGGGGCTTTCCAGGGAAGAGACGGAAGGCCGGGCCAGGGAAGCTCTGGAGCTTGTGGGAATCGGTGAGGAATATTATCAGCAGTCACCCTTTGACCTGTCCGGCGGGCAGAAAAGAAGAGTGGCCATTGCGGGCGTGCTTGCCATGAAACCGGATGTGCTTGTCCTGGACGAGCCTACCGCAGGGCTGGACCCGAAGGGAAGAGATGAGATACTGGGGGAGATCTCAGAACTGCGTGAAAAGACAGGAATGACGATTGTGCTGGTATCCCACAGTATGGAGGATGTTGCCAATTATGTAAACCGTATTATTGTGATGAACAAGGGCAGCGTGATGTATGACGATGAGCCGAAAAAGGTGTTCCGCCACGTAAAAGAGCTGGAAGCGGTGGGACTTGCTGCCCCTTCGGTGACTTATATCATGCATACGCTGAAGGAAGCGGGGCTTGCGGTGGAAACGGACGCAACCACGCTGACGGAGGCCAGGGATGCCATTCTGGCTGCCTGCGGCTGCGGGAAGGAAAAATAGGCTATGTTAAGAGACATTACATTAGGGCAGTATTATCAGACCGAATCGGTGGTGCACCGGCTGGATCCAAGGGTCAAGCTGATGGCCACGGTGATTTTTATTATATCGTTGTTTGTGGTGAATAATTTCTGGGGCTATCTGCTGGCGGCAGGGTTCCTGGCGCTTGTTATCCGCCTTTCCCACGTCCCCTTTAAATTCATGGTCAAGGGCATGAAGGCGATATTGCTTCTGCTGATCCTGACCGTGGTATTCAATCTTTTTCTGACGCCGGGAGAACCGCTGATTACGTTGTGGAAGCTGACTATTACAAAAGAGGGCCTGATAACGGCAATTAAAATGGCAGTGCGTCTGAGCTTTCTGATTATCGGCTCCTCCGTCATGACGCTGACAACAACGCCGAATAATCTTACGGACGGAATGGAAAGCCTGCTTCATCCGCTGAAGAGAATCCATGTGCCGGTTCATGAAATTTCAATGATGATGTCCATCGCCCTTCGTTTTATCCCTATCCTTTTGGAGGAAACGGATAAAATCATGAAAGCCCAGATTGCCAGGGGAGCAGACTTTGAGAGCGGGAATCTGATTAAAAAGGCCAAAAGCATGGTGCCTCTTCTTGTACCGCTTTTTATTTCCGCCTTCCGGCGTGCCAATGACCTTGCCATGGCGATGGAAGCGCGCTGCTACCGGGGCGGGGACGGCAGGACGAAGATGAAGCCCCTGATTTATAAAAAGAGGGATTATACCGCCTATGGTATATTGGCGCTTTACCTGACGGCCGCTGTTGTAATAGGAAGGATTTTACTATGAAAAGAGTGATGCTGACGGTTGCCTACGACGGTACGAACTATCACGGATGGCAGCTGCAGTCCAATGGAATCAGCATTGAAGAGGTTTTAAACCGCTGCCTGACGCAGCTTTTGAAGGAGCCTGTGCAGGTCATAGGAGCCAGCCGGACGGACGCAGGCGTGCACGCCTGGGGGAATATTGCGGTATTTGACACGCAGGCGCGCATGCCCGGGGAAAAGTTTTCCTACGCATTGAACCAGCGCCTTCCGGAGGATATCCGCATCCGGGATTCCAGGGAGGTGCCCGCGGATTTCCATCCCAGAAAAACGGATAGCATAAAAACCTATGAATACCGCATCCTGAATGAAGAATTTCCCAACCCGGTGAAGCGGCTTTACAGCCATTTTACTTATATCCCGCTGGATGAAAAAAGAATGCGGGAAGCGGCGCTTCTGTTTGTGGGAGAGCATGATTTCAAAAGCTTCTGCAGCGTCAACGCCCAGGTGGAATCCACGGTGCGCACTATTTACAGCTGTGATGTGGCGCGGGAAGGGACGGAGCTTATCATCCGCATTTCGGGGGCGGGCTTCCTATATAATATGGTACGCATCATTGCGGGGACGCTGATGGAAATCGGCAGCGGCAAATATCCCCCGGAAGCGGTAAAGGAAATGCTGGAGGCTAAGAACAGGGCGGCGGCAGGCCCCACGGCACCTGCCAGAGGGCTGACGCTGATTTCCTATGAATTTCCTGCGCTGAAGGAGAAGGCCGGGCAGCAGGCGGCTGAGGAAAAATCGGAGAAAACGGTATGAGAAGGATACTTGTGGTAAATGATGACGGCATAGGCGCCGAAGGAATTGTCAGGCTGGCGGCAGCGGCAAAGAACCTGGGAGAGGTGTGGGTGGTGGCGCCCGGACAGCAGTGCAGCGCCATGTCCCACTGCATTACGGTGCGGGGAAGCTTGCAAATCAGGCAGGAGGATTTCCCGGTACCGGGCGTCATGGCCTACAGCGTGGCGGGAACGCCCGCCGACTGTGTGAAAGTGGGAATCCGCCACCTTATGCAGGACAGGCCTGATGTGGTATTTTCAGGAATCAACTGCGGTTATAATGTGGGCGTGGATATTTTATATTCAGGAACCGTGGGCGCAGCCATGGAGGCGTTGCTGAACGGGATACCTGCCATCGCTTTTTCCGAAGAACGGGGCGGGACGAGCGAGGTGGCGGATGCCTGCCTTCTGTCAGTGGCCGAAAAATTGCTGGAAGCGGGCTGTGCGCCGGATGAAATATGGAATGTGAATTTTCCCGGCTGCCCCTTGCGGGAGCTTCGGGGAATCCGTGAAAACCGTATCCCGGAGAAAACACAGTTTTATATGGATAATTATCTGGTGGAGGAAGGCCCGGAGGGAGGTCTGCAGCTTTCCGTCTGCGGGATCCCGTCCAAAGCGGCGGCGCCCGGAACGGATATGGAAGCGGTCCTGGAGCGGTATATTTCCATCGGAAAAATAAGAAACACGGTCCTGGGAGCTAAGGGTAGGACGGACGAACCTGAAAATGCCCTGTTTTAGGCGCAAAAAGGCCAATTTTCTACGAATTTTCTTAAGAAAAGATATTGACACGCGCGGATCCGTATAATATAATAACTCAATGTGACGATGTTGAAAAATGTCTTACCAAAGCCCCGGAAAGACATTTTGATATATAAATAATACGTGGAAAGCTCCAATTCCCAGAGCGATACCACGTGAGCCAGTCATACGGACCAAAGGGTCCAAATCCGTACAAATCGATGGAGGTATACTATGAAGACATTTATGGCTAATCCGGCTAAGATTGATAGAAAATGGTATGTTGTTGATGCAGAAGGCCAGACACTGGGCCGCCTTGCATCCGAAATTGCCAAGGTTTTAAGAGGAAAGAACAAACCGGAGTTCACTCCTCATGTTGATACAGGAGATTACGTAATCGTAATCAATGCAGAGAAGATTCAGGTAACCGGAAAGAAGATGGACCAGAAGGTTTACTATCATCACTCCGATTACGTAGGCGGAATGAAAGAAGTTACCCTGAAAGAGAAAATGGCTAAGAAACCTGAACAGGTTATCGAACTGGCTGTTAAGGGTATGCTCCCCAAGGGACCTTTAGGAAGACAGATGTACACGAAACTTCACGTATATGCAGGACCGGAGCACAAGCATGAAGCTCAGAAACCTGAAGTACTGACATTTTAATCCAAAGGAATCTATTAAGGAGGAAATAGAAAATGGCTAACGCAGCAAAATATTACGGAACTGGCAGAAGAAAAAAATCTATCGCAAGAGTATATCTTGTACCTGGAAAAGGTGATATTACTATTAATAAAAGACCCATCGATGAGTACTTCGGACTGGAGACTCTGAAGGTTATCGTTCGTCAGCCCCTGACAGCTACGGAAACAGACGGCAAATTTGACGTTCTGGTTAACGTAAAGGGCGGCGGATACACAGGACAGGCTGGCGCCATCAGACACGGCATCGCAAGAGCGCTTCTTGAAGCTGATACAGAATTCAGACCTACTCTGAAGAAAGCAGGCTTCCTGACACGTGACCCTCGTATGAAAGAAAGAAAGAAATATGGTCTCAAGGCAGCACGTCGTGCGCCTCAGTTCAGCAAGAGATAATCAGCTGGCGGGAGATATCAAAATGGTTCAAAAACCCCGGAAAATCAAGACTTTCCGGGGTTTTTCTATGCCCCAAAGGGCTGATATGGTTTGAACTGGTTTTGCGTGCGGCTGATTTGGAATGGAATGCGGTACATATCTGCAAAGCCTGTGCCTCTTTACCATCGGAAAAGAAGTCTGAAATGATGAGGATGAACCATTTGAATAACCAACAACGGTCTGTTTATCAGGCCGTTATTTTTTTGAGAGGAGCTGTCTGCAACTGCCACAGAGGGCTTGACTTTGGTTCCAGCTTGGGTTGTTTTTTCAGATTAACCTATGTAGCAGTAATCGGAGTGGACTGTACAAAAGTTTGGAATACGTTACCTTCAATAAATTCAGGTGTCCTCCCGGTATCAATTATCAATGAAGATTTGTATAACATCTTCAAACAGTTTTACCGTAGTCGTTTTTCATCAGATGTGCATGGAATCGGCCTGGGCCTGCCGTTGGCAAAAGCTATTACAGAAGCGCACGGAGAGACAATTTCTGTGATCAGTACATTGCATGAGGGAATTGTTTTTGCATTGAATTTTTTCAATCTTACAAATGAGTAAGACAGGGGTCACTTGAAAGTAAGCCAAAGGAGGTATGATGAACCTGTAAGATAGGAGGTATATAAAATGAATATTTTTGAAGTACAAGACCTGTGTAAGAGCTATGGTACAGGTGAATCTGCGGTTCACGCATTGAGACATGTAACCTTTTCTGTACGTAAAGGCGAATTTATCGCCATCATCGGTGAATCCGGTTCCGGAAAAAGTCCCCTTTTGAATGTAGAGGGCGCTTTTCACACCAGCACAGCAGATCGAATTTTCAATATGTCCGACGGTGTGTTGAAGGAATTGGGGGTGTCATCTCATTGAAAAGCTATCTTGAGTTAGTTTCAATATCCGGAAAAGTTCACCGAAGACAGAGCCGAATGACCCGTATCTGCATTATCTTGGCTGTATTTCTGGTCGCTGTCATATTCGGGTTGGCCGATATGGATATACAAAGTATGACAGAACAAACACGCCATCAGACTGGAGACTGGCATTGTAAATTTACTTCTATCGACAAAATTACATCTGATTATATTGCGGCACGACCTGAAACAGGTTTGTCAGGTTGGGAAGGAACGATTCCCCCGGAAGCTGGATATTCTTTTTGTGAGCAGCCTGTTTCGTTTTATGGTATGGATGAAACAATATTTTCTCATATATATTTGGGGAGTTTCATTTCTGGACATAGCCCAAAGTCTGCCGAAGAAGCCGCAGTTTCCGTGACATTGGCACAGACAGCAGGATTGGTGACAGGTGATACCATTACAGTAAATGCTCCTGATGGCAGTCCGTCACAACTGACAATTTCCGGTATTTATGAGAATGCCGCTGACACGCTGACCACGGAAAATACAAATGTTGTATTATTGACACTCAAAGGTTTGGCTGATTTTGACTCATCTGATTTATCAGCGAAATGGCAATACGCAGTACGTTTCTCTCCGTTTTGTAATGTTTTATCAAACATCACGGATATAATCCGGAAATACAAAATATCTGAAACACAAGTAGTTCAAAACATGGAACTGCTTAGCATGTTGGGACAGGTGCCGGGTTCAAATGTGTCAGAAATTTATTCTATGGCATTGTTGCTTTCAATCGTAGTGATGGGAACCTGCATTATGATGATCTCCAGTAGTCTGAACAGTGATATCAGTCAGAGAATCAAGTTTTTTGGTCTGATGCGTTGCCTTGGTGCTACTCGACGCCAGATTTTGCGTTATGTACGCAGGGAGGCATTGCAATGGTGCGTTACCGCCATACCGATCGGCACTGGCCTCAGTATCGTGGTGGTTTGGGGCCTGTGTGCGGTTATGAGACAGCTCAGTAATGCATGGTTCGGCTATCTGCCCGTTTTCGGCATTAGTTGGTTGGGTATTGGAGCCGGTAGCGTATTGGGGCTTATTACCGTTTTACTTGCGGCCCGTTCGCCGGCCAAAATGGCGGCCAAAGCTTCGCCATTGGAAGCAGTCACCGGCAATTCCCGGCAAAATACCTCATTTCGCCATGGGGCGAATACTCATCGGTGGCATGTGGAGACAGCCTTGGGGATTTATCATGCAAAAGCAAAGCGGAAAAGTTTCTTTCTGATGACCGGTGCGTTTGCCGTCTGCATTACGCTTTTTTTAGGGTTCTGTACTCTGGTTCCCTTTATAGAAAATGCTTTTATGCCGAAAGCATGGGCAGCTGAAATTTCTGTTGTCAGCAAAACGAACACCTGCTCTATCCCCGCAGACCGGAGGGATGCCGTGGCTGAAAATTCCAGTGTCAGTCGTGTATTTGGCCGAATGTTCGCCTATGACGTTCCTATTGAAATAAACGGAACATCCTATAACAGTAATATAATATCCTATGAAGAAAATCAATTTCATTGGGCAAAGGAACAGTTAACTTCCGGTTCCATAGAAACTGTGATGAATACTCCCGGACAAATTCTATTTGTAGCCAGTAGTGATACAGAGGTACAACCTGGAGATAGCATCTTTTTGACAATAAACGGAAATGAGAAAAAAGTTACTGTCGGTGGTATTTTGTCCGATAGCCCGCTGGCCCGTGCGGATGGAATCGAAACGATTATCTGTTCTGAAGAAACATTTACCCGGCTGACAGGAGCAACGGGGTACACTATTCTGGATATACAGTTTTACTTTGGCGCTGACGAAGAAGATGCAGCTGTTGTAGAATCACTTTTTGACGGAGGTGTCTCTTTTTCAAATAATTTGAGCAGGGTGCAGCAACAGCGAGGACTTTATTACGCATTTGCAGCAATGATATATGGATTCCTGTCCATTATTGTAGCTATTACCGTTTTCCATATCATGAATACAATTAGAATGGGAGTATCTGCGCGTACCCGCCAATATGGAGTTATGCGTGCTATCGGCATGAGCAATCAACAGCTTACACGCATGATTGCTGCGGAATCTGCCTCCTATTCTGTGGGGGGTATTGTTCTGGGCTGCATTTTCGGACTGTGGTTTCATTGGTTTTTGTATTCCAGCCTTATTACACGCACTTTTGGAATTCCGTGGAGTATCCCGTGGCTGGAATTGTTCTTGATTATAGGTGTCATTCTGGCAACTACAGTACTGTCAGTACATGGACCTGCCAGAAGGTTGCACGGCATGTCGATTGTGGAAAATATTAGCTCCCAGTAAAAGCATAGTGTTATATTATAGACTTTAACTTTTTGCAGGGGAGGTTAATTCACAGGCCGCCTTGATACTTGCAGGATATGCTCACGGTGGACAAATTCGAATCCAATGCAGGTTTGAGGAAGACTCCAGCACGTGTAATCCAAACAGATTTCTTTTTACTACCAGATTAATGGCTTCCGGGCGTAGTCCGGCCCAGCAGCATAAGCGTTTTGAAATGCAAAACGGAGCCCTTTCATTACTATTTGTGCCGCCGCCTGGCGGCGGAATGAAGATTATTATGTCTATACATAGGAGGCTGTTGAGGTTTGTCCGGTGGCTTTTGAGATATTTTAAAGACTGAAAAGAGAATATGGTTTCAGGTCCAGATAGCAGCCTTTTTCTTAGAAGATGATTATTGAATTTTTATAATCTTTTTCTTATTAAAGAAGAAAAACAACACCCCCGCGGCATCCGCCAGGAACCAGCCGATAGGGATGGACCACCAGATAGCGGAAGTCCCGAAGGCCGGAATTGGTGCGAGCATGTAAGAAAGAAGAACACGGGTTCCCAGGGAAATGACGGTGAGGACAACGGAAATTCCCGGCCGGCCAAGCCCTCTGTAAAGGCCGTAGAACAGGAAGAGAAATCCAATGGCAAAATAGCAGGCGCCTTCGATACGCAGGTAGCCTGCGCCGATTGTTATGATTTCCAGTTCTTCGGGGCGTATAAAGATAAGCATGAGCCGTTCTGCAAACAGAAGGACAACGGCGGAGATAAACAGGCAGAACAGGAAGGAGCACAGGAAGGCGGAGCGGATACCTTTTTGGATCCTGTCAGTTTTGCCGGCGCCCAGGTTTTGGGCGATAAAGGTGGAAAAGCCGTTGCCGAAGTCCTGGACAGGCATGTAGGCAAAGGAATCGATTTTAACTGCGGCGGCAAAGGCGGCCATGACCGTGACGCCGAAGCTGTTGACCAGTCCCTGGACCATAAGGATGCCAAAATTCATTACAGACTGCTGGACGCTGGTCAGGAGGGAATACTGAAGAAGTTCTTTTAAGAGCAGGCGATCAAAATGCAGGGTTTTCGGCCGGATACGGTGCAGGGAGAGCCTGCGTATGGTATAAACGGCCAATAGAAGGGCGGAAAATGCCTGTGATATGATGGTTGCCCATGCGGCTCCTGCAATTCCCATACCAAAAGAAATCACAAAAAGTAAATCAAGCGCGATATTCATGAGCGCGGAAAGCGCAAGGAAAAGAAGCGGCACAAGGGAATTCCCCAAAGCACGAAGCAGCGATGAGAAATAATTGTACAGGAAAGTAAAAAAAAGTCCGTATAAAATGACCTGCAGGTAGCTTCTGGTTTCCGGGCGTATGCTTACAGGAATGTGCAGGAGCGTCATGATAGGATCCAGCAGGAGCAGGGCAGGAAGATTGATTAAAATAGTAATCAGCCCGATCATAATGAAGGAAAGAAGAAAACATGCATGAAGGCGCTGCGTATTGCCGGCGCCATACAGTATGGAGAAGCTGATCCCGCTTCCCATGCAAAGCCCGAGGATAACGGAGGTCAGAAATACCATCAGGGTAAAAGAGGAGCCTACGGCAGCAAGCGCATCCGCGCCAAGAAAACGGCCGACAATCAGAGTGTCCACAACATTATAAAGCTGCTGGAGCAGGTTGCCCAGGATAATAGGAGCTGAAAAAAGCAGAATGGATTTGGTGATGGGGCCGTGAATAAGTTTTTTCTCCAAGGGAATTCTCCTTTTGTAATTACATATTGAAAGTTTAAACTTACATTTTGTAAGTAAAAGATAACACTTTACATGCGGCATGTCAATTATTATAATGATATAGAAGAAAATATTTTAATAATGGTATAAAAGAAAACATTATGCAATGGGACAAAAGGTAATGGGCAGCAGGAAGGGGTAAAGGGCGGCATGTTTTTGAGCGGATTGGATGAAACGGACAGGCAGATTGTGGAGGCGCTGATACGGAATGCCAGGATTTCCTATTCGGATTTGGGAGAACTGGTGGGTCTGTCCCGTGTGGCTGTAAAGTCCAGAATCGATGCTCTGGAGAAAAGAGGAATTATAGAAGAGTATACAACGATAATTAATCCGCAGAAGCTGAGCGGCGCGGTATCCTGTTACTTTGAAATAGAGACAGAGCCTTCCAGTCTGAAGACAGTCACTGATATTCTGGAAAAAAATGAGATGGTGACCCAGATTTATCTGGTGTCAGGGAGGAGCAGGCTGCATGTTCATGCGGTGGCGGCTTCCCAGGAAGAGCTGGAAAGCTTCCTGGAACAGACGATGCACCGTCTTCCCGGCGTGCGGGATATGAGCTGTAATATAATTCTTTCCAGGGTGAAGGATATTAAAGGACTTCGGTTATGATGGAAAGCAGCACGGAAAGGCAGGGGAAAATGAAGATAGGGGCATTCCAGTTTGCCGGAAGCGGTGACATGGAATATAATTTTGCAAAGATATCTGAGGGAATCCGGCAGGCGGCAGGGGCTGATGTGCGGTTCCTAGCTTTTTATGAATGTGCATTGACGGGATATCCGCCGTTGGAAGTCAGTATGGAGTGTATTGATTTCGAGGCTGCGGAGAAATACTGTGCCCAGGTGCAGATGTTTGCGGTGAAGTATCGTATGTATATTGCGTTGGGGTGTGCAGTTCGGCGCGGCGGCAGGATATTTAATTCCGTCAGGGTATTTTCCCCGAGAGGAGGAGAACTTCCGGCTTATGATAAAAGGGCGCTCTGGGGATGGGACCGGGAGAATTTTTATGAAGGCGGCAGCGATGGAATCTATGATATCGATGGCTTAAGAATTGGCATCCGTATTTGTTTTGAAGTAAGGTTTCCGGAGTATTTCCGGGAATTATACAGGCAGGGGGCTGATTTGGGAGTAGTCTGTTTCTGTGATATTTCAGAGACGGATAATCCGGACAGGTATGAGCTCATAAAAGCACACCTGAGAACAAGGGCTGTGGAAAACGTGATGCCTGTATTGGCTGTGAATGACGCAGGTCCATTCCAGACTGCACCGACGGCGTTTTTTGACAGGGACGGTAAGGTATTTGCGGAGTGCAGAAGGAATGAAACGGAGCTGTTAGTTTGGGAAGTTGAGAAGCTGCCGGATACTTTTGGGCAGGCGGGGAGAAAATATGTGAATGGCCGCCTGTCGTTAAGTAGACCGCAGCATGTATCGCCCTGCATTGCGCAGACAGAAGGGACAGGTGGCTGACAGAAGAATACCTTTTTATAAAACGATATTGCGTTGTGAGCATGTTATCTGCCGGGAGGCGGTTCTGCTTTTTGTAAATATTGCGTGAGACAGTAAGATTCTTAATTTTAAAGGCTGGTGTCTTTTCTATATTAAAGAAAGCCGGCGGTTAATACTAATTTACAGAAATTGACAGGAGGTCAGATTATGCTGGAAACAGGAATAAAAGCACCGGAATTTACATTAAAAAATCAAGATGGAGAAGAGGTTTCGCTTAAGGATTTCCGTGGGAAAAAGGTGATTCTTTATTTCTATCCCAAGGACAATACGCCGGGCTGTACCACACAGGCCTGCTCTTTCGGGGACAGATATCCTCAGATTCAGGAGAAAGGGGCTGTGGTGCTGGGAGTCAGCAAGGACAGCGTGGCGTCTCATAAGAAATTTGCGGAGAAATATCATCTTCCTTTTGCGCTTCTGGCGGATCCGGAGCTGGAGGTCATCCAGGCATACGATGTATGGCAGGAAAAAAATATGTACGGGAAAAAGGTTATGGGTGTAGTGCGCTCCACCTACCTGATTGATGAAGAGGGAATTATTCGTCAGGCATTTACCAAGGTGAAGGCCGGTGAGAATGCAGAGCAGATGCTGGGGACGCTGTAGTAAAGTCAGGAGAGATGCCTGCCGCGTTGATAAGGCTCCGGCAGATGGAGCGGCAGGCATTTTTTACCAGTGGATAAAATAAAATCGGGAGGCTTACAAATAGTTGGAGTAAATGGTATCTGCCGGAGATTGGCGGGTGCTTACACGGGCAGGGAGTCCAGGAATTTTTCAAATTTTTTTTCAGAGAATATTTCATGGGTAACCAGCCGGCCGTTGTTAAAAAAGCTGTAGGTAGTATAGGGAGCGGGCGCATTTTGTGCCTGCTCTGTTGTCGTTATGGGGTGGAGCGTGAGTTCATGTCCGCGTGCGCGGGCGGCTTTGGCTATAAGAGGGACATATTGGGAGGTATAGGGGCACTGGGCGGTATAGTAAAGCACCATGCCGGTTTCTTCGATGGTTCCTTTTCTGGCGCAGTCCTTAAACCGGGGCAGGGGGGCATTGTCCGTAAAAGGAAGATAGAGGAGTTCAAAAAAGGGATGGGCCGTGTCTGCAGTAAGGAAGCCCTTGTATTTCAGATAATCCGGATCAGATAAATAGGGCTTCTTTTTGGAGGAGGAAAGGACGGTGAGGCCATGCATCCCCTGCGACCTGGCATCCTCAATACATTGGGAAAGCAGCTGATTGGCATACCCCTGTCCCTTAAACTGGCCGGATACCCAGAAGCAGTCGATATGCATGTAGCCATCCGCTAGGATGGGATACCAGGCTTTTTCCGCGGGTATATATTCGATGAAAACCTTTCCCCTCGCATCCAGGCGGCGGAATACAAGGCCGTCCTGAAAACGGTCCTTCATCCAGGACTTTTTGGCATTGGCTCCTGTACTGTCCTTTTTATCAGAAACGGCGCAGCAGATGTGCTCGCTGTCAATATTGTCCGCGGTGATTGTGATAATTTCCATTGTATGATTCCTTCCTCCGGCCGGTGCAAAAATAATTTTTCAGAGTAAGTCTGGCGCTTTGGGCTGCTGTCTTTAAGGCCATTATATAACATTAAATATGACAGCGGTATGTCATATTAAAATTTACAGAAAATGTTTTTTCCGGCAGAGGCGGATGCAGAGGATGACGATGGCAAGGCTGAGCAGGAATACGGTGAGATAGCCGTATTTCCAATTCAGCTCAGGCATATATTTGAAATTCATGCCGTACCAGCCTGCAATGAGCGTCAGGGGGAGAAAGATGGTGGTGACGACGGTGAGGATTTTCATGATTTTATTTTGCCTGATGTCGATCTGGGACTGGTAAACCTCCCGGATTTGCGTGGAATACTCCCGGAGCATGAGCGCTTCCTCATGCAGCCTTCCCACACGTTCGCTGAAAAGGCGGAAGGCATTCAGTTCGCTGCGGTTAAAGAAGCCGTGATCATTCTGCTGCAGTACGTTGCTGATGTCGGAAAGCTGCAGATAATAGTGGGAATAAATGAGGATTTTTCTGCGGCAGCTCATGATTTTGTGATTGAAATTATCAAGAGTGCCGGACAGGACTTCATCCTCCAGATGGGCAATCTGGTTCTCAATATCGGTCAGGCAGAGCAGATCCTCTGAAATCAAGGCATCCAGGAAATCTGCGAAGAAAAAGCCGATGCCGGGATTGGGCCGGGTGATAGAATCGCGGATTTTTTCTACGATACGAAGGACATAGTCTCCGTCATCAATGAATATGATGCGATCTTTAAAAATCGCATAGCGGAAGGAGGCCTCATGGGTGTTTTTCCCTTTGGGAGGAATGACGAAGGTGCCATATAAAAAGTCCATATGCACCTCCGCTTTGCAGAAATGGATTTCCTGGGGGTATTTCAGATTCATAAAGCCATGCTCCTGCAGATAAGCGTTTGAAGCGGCTTCCGCAGGCGTAAGAATTTCTATGGCAGGCGTATTGTTTTGTGCGGACGCAGAGGCTTCCGGGAAAGCGGGAAGCTCTGTGAGCCGGGAATGGATGCCGAATATTTTTGACATGGGATGTCTCCTTTCGGTTCAGCAGGTCTGCGCATTTTCTGCACAGACTATAAGAATATACAGTGACGGCAGGTATCCGGTCCATTGTGCAGCGTTTTTTAATGGCCGGATGCCGTAGCAGCTCAGAGCTGTCTGAACTGTTGTTATGATTTCTTTACGGGGAATTCTCCCTGAGTTGATTATATGCCAGGATTGGGAAAAACAACAGAAAAAGAAAGTGACTTTGGAAGAGGATGAGATTAGAATAGAAACATATGACGAAATGGAATCATGGTGATATGGCATGCATTAATGCTGCAATGCGTGGACAGGAGTAATATGGAATTGTGGGATGCCTATGACGGGCAGGGGAATAAAATCGGCGGAGAGCTGATAAGGGGGCAGGAAATCCCGGAAGGGACAAGAAGGCGGTGGTACTGCAGGAGGGGGAAACTATTTCTTTTTTGTGGATAACTGCGCGGGAATTTTTGGAGTTTGTGGAATCAGAGAAGCATGTTTGGACGCAGAGGGAGAGGATGGAAGGGTATCTGGATGGGGTGAGGAATGAAGAGGACAACGATTGTGATTTTCTGTACAGGGAATTTTGACGGGGACAACCTTGGCAGGTTTGCAAATTTGGAAGAGGTGAAGCTTTATCTGGAAAGAACCGGAATTTTGGATTAGCTACGGGATTAGAGGTGATAAAGGATGAGTAAGCGGGGAAAAAGTAAGAGAAGCCACAGATGTGCCGTTTTTTTATCCGTTGTATTGTGTGCAGGTTTATTCACTGGCTGCGGTGATAAAAAAGCGGTTGAAATCAGTACAGGGAGCACTGCTGCGGAAAAAGATGTACGAGACCCGTATGATGGGCAGTCCATTGACGAACAGCCAAATATCACAGAAACCGATACTCCTCCGGCAGAACCGCATCAGGCCTCTCTGGAAAATGCAGCACAGGAAAATGTGGATTACAGTGAAACGTTTGGAGGCCTGAATGGCTGCGCGGTAGTTTTCGACCCGCAGGAACAGGTATGCAGATTCTATAATAAAACCTTATGTGAGACAGCAGTCTCTCCCTGTTCTACCTTTAAGATCGTGTCTGCGCTTATGGGGCTGAAGTATCATGTGCTGGAGAATGAAAACTCGACGATGGGCTACGATGGAACGCAGTACGGAAATGCTGCATGGAACCAGGATTTATCCCTGAAGGATGCGTTTCAGTCCTCCTGTGTCTGGTATTTCCGAAAGGTGATTGATCAGGTGGGACAGGAACGGGTAAAGGAAGAATTAACAGCCCTGGACTATGGAAACTGTAATATCAGTGAGTGGGCGGGCAGCGGAATAAATCCCGGAGAAGAGCTGAATGGCTTCTGGCTTGCATCTTCTTTGAAAATATCTCCATATGAGCAGGTACGCGTTCTTTCGGATATTTTTGAAGGCCGCACAGGCTTTTCTCCGGAGCATGTGAAGATAGTAAAAAATATTATGTCAGCGGACGGCGGCGGAATCTATGGAAAAACCGGAACCGGTACGAAGGGGCAGGCGTGGTTTGTAGGATTTTCTGAGAGTGAGGAAAAACGGACTTACTTTGCGGTTTATTTGGAAGATACGGATAATAGAGAGCAGGTTTCCAGTAAAAAAGCGAAAGAGATTGCATTAAAAATCATCGGACAATAGGAGATTTTATGTTTGAAAACAATTGTGTTTGATATGTATGGTGTAATTTTAAAGGAAAGTAAAGGAAATTTTATTCCATATACTTTCCGGCATTTTGATGTATGTGAGCATGGAAGGCTGATAAAATTATTGAAAGAAGACCAGTTGTTTACTAAAGCTGGAAATGGTGAAATAGGATCAGAAGAATTTATGACTTTGCTGGGGTATGAAAATCCCTCCTATCACATGAAAAATTATATTGAGAATTACCTTACATTAGATGAAGGCTTTGTAAATTTTGCCGGAAAATATGCTGACAGGTGTGATTTTGTATTATTGTCAAATGACATATCTGAATGGAGCGCCTATATCACAAAATACTATAAATTAGACAAATATTTTAAATGTAAAATTGTCAGCGGCGATGTAAAATGCAGAAAGCCGGAAAAAAAGATTTTCACGATAGCATTGGAAAGGATGGGAAAGCTGCCACAGGAATGCATTTTTATAGACAATAGTGTGGCAAATCTGGAGACGTCTGCGGAAATGGGATTTTTGCCCATATTATTTAACCGGGACAATGTTGCTTATTCCGGCGTTACCGTGAACAATTTTGATGAACTGGAAAAAGTGATCAATGAACAGCGAGATTTATTGATATAAGCATCGCAGCATTAATCTTAAAGGACTATTGTCCAAATAAATAGTTTCAGGCAGCCATACAGATCGGCTGCCTTTTTGCTGCTCCCGGCCACCGCACATTCTGTCTTTTGTTACCGGATTGTAAGAAATATATGTTAGAGTGTATTTAAAACGTAACTGTTCAGCAGGTCAGCGCATTTAGCTGCGCAGGCCAACGCTTTGCGCTGACCGTAAGAAAGTGATTCAGGAGTGCTAAAATCCATCGCCAAAGGCGATTTAGGATGGATTTTAGCAGTAACTGTGAGGGGTACTGAACAGTTACTTTAAAACATATATTCAGATTCTGAGGGTATCTTAATAACAGTTTACAGTTCAGATGAATTCCGGACTGCGGCAAACATCAGTAAAGACACCAGATGGAGGGAAAGGACAGAAAGTAAATGGAAATATTAAGAGCGGAAGGCCTGGTAAAATATTATGGAAGCGGAGAAAATCTGGTTAAGGCGGTGGATCATATCAGTTTTTCCGTACAGAGAGGGGAATTTGTAGCAGTGGTGGGGACTTCCGGTTCGGGAAAAACCACGCTGCTCAACCTGATTGGGGGACTGGATTACGCGGACGAAGGAAATGTGATCGTTGACGGACAGGATATTACGGGGATGAAGGATGAGGAACTGACGATTTTCCGCAGGAGAAAAATCGGCTTTATTTTTCAAAATTATAATCTGGTATCCGTGCTGAATACGGAGAAGAATATTACCCTCCCTATCCGCCTGGACGGAAACAAAGTAGATGAAAATTATATCACCTCCATAGTTTCCTCGCTGGGAATTGCTGAAAAAAGGAAGGCTTTTCCCAACCAGCTCTCCGGCGGGCAGCAGCAGAGAGTTGCCATTGCACGGGCTTTGGCCAGTAAGCCGGCTTTGATTCTGGCGGATGAGCCTACCGGAAACCTGGACTCCCGCACAAGCGCGGAGGTAATGGGGCTTTTAAAAATGACAAGTACACAGTTTCATCAGACGATTGTCATGATCACCCACAACGAAGCAGTGGCCCAGCTGGCGGACAGAATCATACATATTGAAGACGGAAAAATTGTAGGAGGAAGCAGACTTGAAGGTTCCTTTTAAACGACTGATTCATGCAGCAGACAGGCCTGTGATAAGCGGGAGGTATAAGGATGTTTGAAAACTCCAACAAAGAAGTGATAAGAGAGATAGCTAGAGAGAGCATGAAGTCCCACAGGCTGCGCAATCTGACGGCTGTTCTGGGAATTGGGCTGACCACGCTACTGATTACAACGATTTGCACAGCGGGAATCAGCTTCTATAATGCGATAAACCTGGGCACGGATCTTACTCCCGGGCCATTGGCTGACGGCGGTATTATTACAGATGTAGAAAAATATGAGGAAATCAGGGATATGCCTCAGGTTGAGTGGGCGGCCTATGTGCGGCCCTGCAATGTGGGAAGCATCCATAACCGGGAAATGGCAGGGGTTAAAACGACGCTCCTGGTTCCCCAGCAGGAATTTTATACAAGGAACAAGGTAAGCCTGGTGGAGGGAAATTTCCCCGAAAAACCAGATGAAATAGCCATTTCGGATACTATGGTGCAGCGCCTGGGCGGCAATATCCATACGGGAGACCGGATGGTGCTTCATCCTGTGGTACGGGAAAACGGGCAGCAGGTGGAAAAAGAAATTCCGGTGACCGTTTCAGGAATCGTAACCTCGCCTTTGGAGGGACTGGCCTCTATTTATGAAGAAATCTATACCTCGCAGGCTTTTCTGGAGCAGAAGGTGCCTCAGATGGAGCAGGAACCTGCGACAGTCTATGTAAAATTCAAAGACGGCCGGATCAAGGATACGATTGCAGGAGAGCTGTATGATATTGCCGCTTTGGTGGAAGCATCAGGCGTTGAGTATAAGATGGATAACGGTTTTACCATTCTTTATCTTGTGGCAGTGCTCCTGTTCGTGTTTGTGGTGATGTTTTGCGGGTATCTTCTTATTTATAATATCTTTTATATCTCCATTGTGAATGATATCCGCTTTTTTGGCATGCTTAAGACTATCGGGACGACGGCAAAACAGATCCGTACCCTGCTTACCTGGCAGGTATTGAGGCTGTCGGCAGCAGGAATCGGGGCGGGGCTGGTTCTGGGCTATCTGGTTGGGCTTGCGGCATCTCCGGCCGTACTTGCAAGGACAAATTATTCTGCTTTTTATAAACCTTCGCTGAATCCTCTGTTTTTTATTTCCGCTGTTTTCTTCTCCGCCCTGACGGTATATATCAGCAGCAGAAAATCCTATCGCCTGGCCATGCGGATTTCTCCGGTGGAGGCGGCCAGATATCGGGAGCGGAATGAAAAGAAGAAAAAGGTCTGGTCAGCCGTATCCTTTATGCTGAGCGGTATTATTTTCCTGGTTGTATTTACCCTTACATTGGGATACAATGTGGAAAATATGGTGGATCGCTACCATACTGCGGATGTAAGAATACGTCAGGATGCCATGATGTGGGATAATGAGGAGCCTTATCAGCCCATCAGACAATCCATGGTAGAGGAAATTGAAAAGCTTCCTTTTATTGCTGAGACTGCCATATACTATCAGGCGAGAAGGCATGAAGAGGGAATCCTGGGGGGCTGTGAAGCGGGATATGCACAGCTTCGGCTGACGGATGAGTTAAAGGAAGAATTTGCCCGGTGTGTACAGATGGGAACCGGATGGATGAACCAGGCGGATAATGGGGATATCCTGCTTGATCTGTGGGGACTTCCTGCGGATCAGCTGTACCTGGAAGAAGAGAATATCCGTGTGCTGGAGGGGAGCCTGGATGCGGAGAAATTTGCTTCCGGCAAATATGTGATTTATAACCAGGGAACGAATCAGAGCGGCAGGGCGGCCGGGAATATTCATGCGGGGCAGGTGCTGCATCTTTCGATTCTGGATCCGGATACAGGAGCATATGTGGAGCGTGAGGCGGAGGTGCTTGCGGTGGTGGAAAGAATTAATCCGTTTTCCACGGGGCTTGTAGCCAAGGCGGCTCTGACATTCCCTGACGGGGCTTTTCAGGAGATATATTCCGGGTATGCGGATATGATTACCATAATTCAGGCGAATGGCTTTCGGGAACTGACGCAGGAGGAATATGGACAGTTGGAGGAAATTGTACGAAACAGCTTTAATTTTCAGCTTTCCATAGAATCCCGGGTGGAGGAAAGGCAAGCACAGAGGGAGGAGAAGGCGTCCATGATTCTCATCGGCCTGTTTCTTGCCGGGGTGTTTGGCATAATAGGGATCTGCAATGTGGTTAACACGCTGGTGACCGGCGTGCTGTCAAGAAAACTGGAATTTGCGGCCATGCAGTCCGTGGGGATGACAAAGAAGCAGATGTGCTCCATGATAGGCCGGGAAGGGCTGTTGCTCAGCGGCATCAGCGTCCTGGCGGCCATACCGCTGGGCGTATTATTCTGCCGGGTGCTGGGGAAAGCGATATTGTTCTTTTCCGGTTTTTCCGCTGGTATTTTTGCGGCAGGCTGCGGGATCCTCCTGGCGGTAATGTGCGGCGTATCCCTTTCCGTTGCGTTGCTGCTGACGCGTTTCCTCACACGCAGGCCGGTGGTGGAAAGGCTGCGGGAAGCGGAATAAAAGGCGGTTGCTCAGGCTGTGCAAAGCGGAAATGGCGGAACCAGGAAGCGGCGGACAGGCAGGTAAGGAGAAAAGATGGCCCGGATACTTGTGGTAGAGGATGATGAAATATTGAGGGAAGGAATCCTGTTTGCCCTTGCCAGGGAAGGACATCAGGTACGCGGCGCCGGCAGTCTGGCCGGGATGAAGGAACAGCTGGGGCAGCCGGCGGATCTGGTGGTGCTGGATGTGAGCCTTCCAGACGGAGACAGCAGGGAATTCCTTCCCGGGCTGCGGGAAAGCAACCCGGTGCCTGTGATTTTCCTGACGGCAAGAAATACGGAAGGCGATATGATTGCGGGCTTCGATGCCGGAGCGGATGATTATATTACCAAGCCCTTTTCCGTGCCGCTGCTTGTGCGCAGGATACAGGCCGTGCTGAACCGGAGCCTGTGCCGGGACGGCCGCTTCTATTATAACGGCGATCTGTGCTATGATTTTGACGGGAAAGAGTTGAAAATCGGTGAAAAAAGCATCCCGCTCACCCCGACGGAAATGCGTCTTTTAGAGGTGTTCCTGCACAACAGAAGGCGGGTGCTCACCCGGGAAATGCTGCTTGCCCGGGTTTGGGATGCGCAGGAAAATTATGTGGATGACAAAGCGCTTGCGGTGAATATCAGGCGGCTCCGGGAAAAAATTGAAAAGGAGCCGGGAAAACCGGAGCGGATAAAAACAGTGTTTGGAATTGGGTACAAATGGGAGGAAGAATGAAAAAACGGGATATCAGGGAAGGAGCATGGAAAACAGAAGGCATTGACCTGAATATAAAAAGGATTCTGGCAGGGCAGGCGGTGCTGTCCTGTCTTTTTTTGTTTTTGCTTTTGACGGCACCCTCCGGCGCGCTGTGGTGGGGTATTTTCTACTGCCTGGCGGAATGCGCTGTAGTTTATAGCGGCTTTGCCTGGCTTTCCGGCTGTGTGAACCGGGCGCTGCATACGGCTTCCGACTGCGTGCAGCGCCTGATTGACGGTATTCCCGAAAGTGACGGGGCGGCGGCATTTTTTTCCCAGGAGGATACTGTGACGGGGAAGCTGCAGACCCAGATTTACAAGCTGTATGACATTATGAAGGCCCATGAGGAACAGGAGCTGGCGTTAAAAAACCAGTTAAGCGGCCTGGTAGCGGATTTGGTGCATCAGATGAACACGCCGCTTACCAATATACGTATGTATTGTGATTTCCTGCAGATGCCGGATCTGAGCGCGGAAAATAAGAATCATTTCCTGTCCAATATATCCAGGCAGGCGGAAAAGCTCGGCTGGTTTGGGGAAGGCTTTGAAAAGGCGACAAGGTTGGAAACGGATATCATTACGCTTACGCCAGTGGAACAGGAGCTGCTCCCGATTATTTTGGAGGCGGCAAATCAGGCGTCACCCAGGGCGGAGGCAAAGGGCAGGGAAATCCGTCTGGAGGGAGACCGGGGCATCCGCGTCTGCGTGGATGGGAAATGGACGCTGGAGGCTGTTTTTAACCTGCTGGACAATGCGGTAAAATACGGTGCGCAGGGCAGTGATATCCTGATACGCATGAGCGCCTGTGAGCTATACGCCTGTATTGAGGTATGCAGTGAGGGAAACAGGATACCGGAAGCGGAAAGAAATACTGTTTTCCAGCGGTTCTACAGGGGAAAGCAGGCCGCCATGCTGCAGGAGGGCGTGGGGCTGGGCCTGTTTCTGACCCGGAAAATCATTAGTGATCAGGGAGGCTATGTATCGATAGACAACTACGGGGAAAACGGCAACAGCTTCCGCATTTTCGTCCGGCGAAGCGGCAATGGGCCGGGGACGGAGGAAGAAGGCGGGATTGCCCGGAGCGTGGACGCGGCCGGCGCTTTGTGATAGTATATGTATAGAACAGCAGCCGGCCAGCCTGCGAAGCGGAAGATTTTTTTGCATAGAAGGCGGACCTGATAAATCAGTTTTTATAAAAAGATATTTATTTAAACTGTTTCAAAGAAGGAGGCACACATATGTTAACAGAGAACGGAAGCCTTCAGCTTCAGGATTTTACGGACAGGAATTTTCAGGAAGCCTTTACCCAGGTGACGGAGGGCGTGTGGCACGTATCGGGTCTGGGACACAGCAACGCGGTAGTACTGGAAGGAAATACAGGGGTGATCCTGATCGATACCCTGGATACGCTGGAAAGGGGAGAAAAACTGCTTCATTTTATCCGGGAAAAAACGGGAAAAGAAGTGAAAACGGTAATTTTCACCCATTCCCATCCCGATCACCGGGGCGGCGCAGGCGCTTTTCTGGGAAGCGCTCCGGAGATTATTGCCTTCGCGCCGAAAACACCGGCCCTGGAGGGCTCGGAATTGCTGCAGCAGATTCAGAACAGACGGGGAAGCAGGCAGTTCGGTTATACCCTTACGGACGAAGAAAATATTTCCCAGGGAATCGGCCGGCGCGAGGGAGTCGTATATGGGGAGCACCGCGCCTTTACCGCGCCGTCAACGGTTTATCAGGAGGACAGCGTGAGCCGTGAAATAGACGGCATTTTACTGGAAATGGCCAGACTTCCGGGGGAAACGGATGATCAGATATGCGTGTGGCTTCCGCAGAAAAGGGTTCTGTGCTGCGGTGACAATTACTATGGCTGTTTTCCCAACTTTTACGCCATCCGGGGCGGACAGTACCGCGACCTATCGGCCTGGAAGAAAAGCATAGACGCCTTGCTTGCCTATCCTGCGGATTACCTTCTGCCAGGACACACCTCAGTAATCTATGGAAACGATAACATCAGGGAAGTGCTTGGGAATTTCAGAGACGTCATAAATTACATTCTCACAAAGACCCTGGAAGGGATGAATGAGGGAAAAAGCCAGGAAGAGCTGGCTGCAGAAATACGGCTGCCTGAACAATATGCTGTCCTTCCGTATCTGGGAGAATTTTACGGCTGTGTGGAATGGACGGTAAGAGCGGTTTATACGGCCTATTTAGGCTGGTTTGACGGAAATCCCACACACCTTCACCCGCTTGCGCCCAAAAAGTACACTGAAAAAATGACTGCCCTGATCGGCGGGAAACGGAAAGTGTTCCGGGCTGCAGCGGAAGCATTTGAGGCGCAGGAATACCAATGGTGCCTGGAGCTGTGCGATTTGCTGCTGACAAACGATGATACGGACAAAGAAACGCGGCGCCTGAAAGCAGAGGCGCTGGACCGGATGGCAGAGTATGAAACCAGCGCCAACGGCAGACATTACTATAAAGAATGCGCCAAAGAGCTTCGCTGACCGAAGCTCCCGCAGGAAAGCCTATTTTTTCCCCAAAGCATTGTATTCCTGGGCCAGTGCATCATAAATTTTATCAAAGGTAGCAAAAAACTGGTTCAGCTCCTCCCCGTCAATCCGGGAAAGGGCGCGCTCCACAAAAGAAGAAAGGGTCCGGAAGGACTCCTCATAGATTGCAAGCCCCTCTTCAGTCAGACAGACGTACGTATTACGGCGATCGTTTGTCTGGCTGCTTTTTTGCACCAGCCCCTTCTCCTCCAGCCTGCTTAAACACCGTGAAATCGTGGGAACCGAAACATGAAGCTTCTCCGCAAGCCCCGAAATAAGCGTATTCTCCACCCCATCATACTGATTGGCGTCCCGGATGGTATACAGAGTAATCAGCTCACTTTCCGGCAGCGGCATAGGAAGCGCACTCAGCTTAAAACGATGAAATTTATTAATCAACTCAAAAGGAAATACATTCACATCCGCCATAACAACCTCTTCTTGCATTCAACAATTTTACTCACACCAATTACTTTATTTTTCCAACAACAGTATAACACGCACCCCCCTGTAATGCAAAGCAGCCATACAGTTATGGTTTAACCGGGGCGGATGGGTCTCCCTCCCGGACTTATTTTATAGTTTTTTAATTGACTTATAATAATATGAAAGTTAGAATGGGATTGAAAATGGTTAGCATTGCTAAGTAACATGAGCTTCGCACATTTCGGCGCTGGAATGGATTCCTGCAGGGAGGAACGCCAGGGCCGGCATGTGCGAAGCTTATGCCGGTGATGCGGGATCAGGAAATAAATAAAATGAGGTGTTATTATGAAAAAAGAGAACCGTATGAGGAGCCTTGCAGTCCTGATGGCGGCTGTGATGACGCTGGGAGGCTGCGCAGGCAGTGCGGATACGGCCGGTACGGAGGAAACGGAGGCGGCGGATACGGCCCTTGCCGTGGAAGCGTCGGCGCCGGAAACAGGCAGCCTGGCAGTTTCCAGCACTTTTATCGGGACGGTAAGTCCCCAGGAACAGGTCAGTATCATACCGCTTGTTTCAGGCGAGGTGGCGGCGGTCAATTTTGAAGTGGGCGACCATGTACAGGCGGGGGATGTGCTGCTGCAGATTGATGATGAGGCAGCAAGGCTTCAGCTGGAATCGGCAAAGCTGACGAAGGAGGGCGCGGAGCTGTCCGCACAGCGCACCCTGGGTTCCAGCCAGGTCATGAGCAATCTGTCCATGGAGAGCAATCTTAAAAATATCCAGTATCAGATTGATATGGCGAAAAAGCAGTATGATTCTGCCGGAACCTCCATTGCGGATACCCAGCAGAAAAAAGAGGATATGAAGAGTGCTCTGAACAAAATCAACGACAGCATCGGTGATATGGAAGAAAATTATAAGAGCATGAAGAGCATGGCGGTGACGGCCAAGCAGTTCGTCTATCAGGACGCCAACGGCGTCTGGAGATGGGTGACTGATCCGGAGCCAAACTGGAAGGAGCTTTATTATACCGAACCTGGTGAAGGCGGAGAGACTAAGCCGGACGTGAATCCTGATCCAAATCCCGATCCGGATAATAAGCCGGATTCTGGCCAGAATCCCGATTCCAATATAAATCCATCGGATGGCACGAAGCCGGATGAAAACACGGACAAGACCAACGGAAGCGGTGAAGAAAGCAATGGAGGTTCAGCATCTGAAGGAGGATCCCAGGAGAATGGCGGCAAGGACCCTGATTCTCAGGGCAGCCCGGATAAGTCGCCTTCGGAAGAAGAGCATCAGGGAACGGACGGCGGCGGCCAGGGCTCTGCTTCCCAGGATTCGTCCACACAGGGGACAGCTTCCCAGGATTCTTCCTCACAAGGTTCTTCCTCCCAGAATTCCTCTTCCCAGGATTCCTCTGCCCAGGGTTCTTCCGCCCAGGAAGCCCCATCTCAGGAATCCACTTCTGCGTCCCAGAGCGGGGCTGAAAAGAGCAGCCATAACGAATCAACCCAAAGCAGCGAACTGCAGAGCAGGGCAGGGGATAACGGAGCCGTACGGAAAACCTCCGACCATGAAAACCATTATGATAACAGATCGGCACAGACCGCCGCAGCGGCACAGGTCTCCTTCCGGACAGGCAATTCCCTGAATGCCGGTATCGGAAAGGGCGGCAGACACGGCTGCGGGAACGATGAACCGGAAATCATGCAGGCGGTTGTGGGAATTGGAAATAACAGTGATATTGTAATTCTTCAGATAGATAATCAGGACGGAACCAAAAAGAAAAGCTACGAAGAATATGTAAAGGATAAAGCAATCTATGAAGGTAAGTTAGAGGCGGTAAATAAATTCAGATCCGCAGGCTATTCAGCTGCAGACATCGGGGAAGGCCGTCTGGACAGCAGCCTGTCAACCTATGCTTCCCAGATTGCTTCCATGAAAACCCAGGCTTCCTCCCTGGAAAGCAATATTTCCTCCATTGACAGCAGCATTGATTCTGCGGAGACCTCCCGGTCAACCACCGGCGATACCATTGATTTTTACGAGGAAAATCTGAAGGATGCCCAGGTACAGTATGGCATCCAGAACGGGCAGGCGTACCAGGATACGGCAGCGGCCCTGCAGAACCAGATCGCTTCCTCCGACGTGGGGATCCAGAGCGCCATGATGCAGCTGGAAAACTATACGCTGACGGCCCCTATTTCCGGGGTGATTGAGCAGAAAAATGTGGATGAATTCGGTATGGTAAGCGCCGGCAATCCGGTTTATGTCATATCCAACAAGGATTCCATGACAGTTACCTTTTATGTGAGCGAAGCGGTGAAAAACCAGCTCACTGCAGGAGAAACAATTACGCTGGAAAGGAACGGCGAGACCTTTACGGCAGGCATTACCCAGATCGGCCAGTCAGTTGACTCCAGGACCGGATTGTTTGAAATCAAGGCCGCCACGGAAAACACACAGCTTTCCAATGGCGTAACGGTAAAAATCACAGCCGACACTTACCGGACAAACGATGCGCTGCTGCTTCCCTATGACGCAGTATATTATGAAGCGGAGCAGGCCTATGTGTATTGCGTGGAGGACGGGATCGCCGTTAAGACACCTGTGGAAACCGGCCTGTACAATGAAGATAAAATAGAAATAACAGGCGGTCTTGCCGCGGACAGCATAGTCATACATACCTGGTCTTCCCAGCTGACGGATGGTGCGAAGGTGCGTCTGGTTGAAGGGGAGGACGCGGAATGAATCTCACAAAATTAGCGCTGAAGCGCCCGGTTTCCGTGATTCTTATCATACTGTCCCTGGCCGTTTTCGGCCTGGGCTCCATACCGGGCTTTAAGATGCAGCTGACGCCGGACATGGATATGCCCATGCTCATTGTAATGACTACCTACCCCGGCGCGGATCCGGAGAGCGTGGACGAACTGGTGACCAAGGTGGTGGAGGATTCCGGCTCCACCCTGAGCGGCATTGATTCCGTAACCTCACAGTCCTCGGAAAATCTGTCCATGGTCATGTTTACCTATGAATACGGCGTGGATATTGACGAATGCTATGCGGATCTGCGTACTGCGCTGGATACGGCCAGCCTGCAGCTGCCGGAGGATGCCTCCTCCCCTGTTGTCATCGAACTGAATATGTCACAGTCCGCGGACATGATCCTTTCTGCCCGCGCGCAGGGGGAGCAGGATTTGCGCAAAACCCTGGAGGATACGTTTATACCGGATCTGGAATCCATCACCAATGTAGCCCAGGTGGATGTTTCCGGAGGCAGCCAGGAATACATCAGGGTTCTTTTAAAAGAAGATATGCTCAAGCAATACGGCCTGAATATGGCGGCGGTTGCCAACTATCTGTCGGCGGCGGACTTTACCGTGCCCGCGGGCAGCGTGAAGCAGGGCAGCCAGGACATTTCCGTCAGCGCGGCCATGGAATTTAATACTGTGCAGAAGCTGGAACAGGTGCCGATTATCACCGCGGCCGGAAGCGTGGTCCATCTTTCCGATGTGGCTGAGGTTTCCATGGCACAGGAAAAGGCGGATTCCATCAGTAAAAGCGACGGCATGGAAAATATCAGTATTTCCATCCAGAAAAAACAGAGCGCCAGCGTGGTGCAGGTAACGCAGAAAATTGAAAAGCTGATTGCGGAATATTCGGGAAAAAATCCGGGAATCGAAATCAGCGTGGAATACAATTCCAGCGATATCATTACCTCCTCCCTCTGGTCGGTGGGAAAAACACTGATTGCGGGCGTCCTGATTTCCATGGCGGTGCTGTTCATCTTTTTCGGGGATTTCAAAGCCAGCCTAATCGTGGGAAGCTCCATGCCCATTTCCCTGCTGGCCACGCTGATTCTCATGAGCATGATGGGCTACTCCATGAATATCGTTACCATGGGATCCCTTGTAATCGCCATCGGTATGATCGTGGATAACTCCATCGTCGTGATTGAAAGCTGCTTCAGGGCCAGGGATACGCATGAGGACTATAAGGAAGCGGCGCTGCGGGGAACCAAGGCGGTAACCATGTCAATCATCGCTTCCACAATTACTACAATCGTGGTATATCTTCCCCTGGCCACCGTGGATGATCTGGCGGGGCAGATGTTCGGCCAGCTGGGCTTTACCATTGTATTTGCCATGCTTGCCTCCCTGATATCAGCCATGACTCTGGTGCCCCTCTTTTACTCCCTTTTCAAGCCCACGGAGAAGAAGGAGATTCCGGCAAACAGGATCGTGGATAAAACCACCCGTGTATACAGGAAAATCCTGAGAAAGGTGCTTCACAGGAAGCTGGTGGTGGTGGGCGTTACCCTTGCCCTGGTGGCTGTGGCGGGACTGATGCTTACCCAGGTAAATATGGAGCTGATGCCTGCCTCCGATGAAGGAATTGTGGAGGTTTCCGCCTCCTTCCGGCCAGGAACCACGCTGGAGGACAAGGAAAGCGCCATGGAAAAGCTGGAGGCGCTTGCCAAGGCAGAGCCAGACGTTGCATCCTATAGTGTTTCCATAGAAAGCGGATCTTCCGCCAGCCTGCGCGCCTACCTGAAAAGTGATAGGGAGCTGTCCACTGCGGATGTGATAGAAAAGTGGAATAGGGAAACCAGGGACTATACGGGTATGGAGCTGGATATTGCTTCCGGCGGCAGCAGTATGGGAAGCGGCATGATGTCCTCTTCCACCACAGAAATCGATCTGCAGGGCGCGGATATGGAGATTTTGAAAAAAGCGGCCCGGAAAGCCCAGGAAGCCATGGAGCAGGTGGACGGCGTAATCAAGGTAACCTCCTCCGCCCAGGACACGAGCACCGCGGCCAAACTGGAAATCGACCCGCTGATGTCCATGCATTATGGAATGACGCCCGTGCAGGTGGCGGGCAGCATCCGCAATATTTTAAGCGGAACGGATGTGCTTACCGTAACAAAGGACGGAACGGAATATGAGGTGAAGCTGGAATATCCAGAGGGGCTGTATGACAGCATGAACAGCCTGATGGATGCCACTCTGACTAACAATCAGGGCATTCAGGTCCCTGTGCGGGAAATCGCCCAGGTGGTGTATACGGATGCGCCCCAGACCATCATGAAGGTGGATGGCAAATATCAGATCAGCCTTACGGCGGCCACTACCCAGGAGGCACGTTTTACCGCGCAGAAGACACTGTTGCAGACGGTGGGAGCGCTGACGCTGCCGGCGGGCGTGGAGGTGGCGGAGGATATGGTGACGGAGATTATGAACGAGGAATTTGGCGTTCTCTACCAATCCATTTTAATCGCCGTATTCCTTGTTTTCCTGGTGATGGCCATGCAGTTTGAATCACCCCGTTTTTCCTTCATGGTTATGATGTGTATTCCCTTCAGCCTGGTAGGCTCCGTTTTCCTGCTGTATATTGCAGGAATCACCATCAGTATGGTTTCCTTAATGGGATTTTTGATGCTGGCCGGAATCGTGGTGAATAACGGTATATTATATGTGGATACCGTGAACCAGCTGAGACAGGAAATACCGCTGGAGGACGCGCTGATCGATGCGGGAGCCATCCGTCTGCGCCCGATCCTGATGACCACCCTCACAACCATTCTCTCCATGCTCCCCATGGGACTGGGAATCGGAAGAAACAGCGAAATGATGCAGGGCATGGCTCTTGTTATTATCGGCGGCCTGGTGGCCTCCACACTGCTCACCCTGCTTCTGATGCCTACCATTTATCTGATAATAGATAAGAAAAAACCTAAACGGTTACAGGCGGAGAATAAAACACAATGATGGAGAAAAAGGATATCCTGATCATTCACGGCACGGATTATAAAAATATGACCATCCGCATTTTGAAGCGTGCGGGCCTGGCGGAGCTGATCGGGGACAGGAACAAGAGAATCGGCCTGAAGCCGAATCTGGTAGTGGCCAGGGATCCAAGCGAGGGAGCGACAACCCATTCTGAGATTCTGGAGGGCTGCCATCCCAAAGCGGCCGATATGGCGGAGCTTTTGGAGAAAGAATGGATATGTACGCATAAACAGCCAATGTTGAGACGGTGATTCTGATGCAGTATTGTGGAAAAAGAAAAAAATAAGGTGGTTCAACCACAAAAAGTTGTGATTTAAGGGCAAAAATCGTGCCGAAAAATGGCTGGTTTTTGCCCCTCTTTTTACCCATTTTTATAGATGCATAGGGGTAAAAATGAGAATTTGAAGTGATTTTGAAAATTTGTGATGGAGAGTAGGAATAGCAAACACTAAGATGCTGTCAGTGGATAAGCTGCTGATACTGTTCCAGCCAGGTGTTTTATGTATAGCATAAATAAAAAAGAATTGGTTATATTAATAATTATATATGTACTTATTGACTAAAATATGATAAAGTTGAAGTCAATAAGTACATGGTGGAGGTGAGAGTGTGACCGATCATGAAAAAATAATTGAAATAGCCAAACAGCATAATAATGTTTTTAAAACAAAAATGATTGTTAATGCAGGAATAAGAAAAGAAAAAATAAAAGAAATGCTGGATAATGGAATAATTGAAAGAATAGGACATGGATTTTATTCTCTCAGCAGAGAGGATATAGACGAATATTATGAATTTCAACAGAGATGTCCTAAAGGTGTTTTTTCTTATGGTACGTCAGCATATTTTTGGAATCTGTCAGAAAGAGTCCCCAATGTTCTAAGTTGTACGGTTCCAAGGGGGTATAATACGTCCCGGTTGAAAATTAGTACAAAGGTTAAATATCATTATGTGCCAATGAAAGTATACAATATTGGTATAACTGAGATCGTGTCGCCGCAGGGGGCAACTATACAGGTTTATGATAGGGAAAGAACGATTTGTGATTTGATAAGGGATAGAAAAAATGTAGATATGCAGCTTTATAGTAATGCACTGAATGTGTACTTCAAAAGTAAAGAAAAGAGCATCAGAAGATTGGTGAAGTATGGAAAGGCATTCAATATAACCGAGGAATTGGAAAGGTACATGGAGGTATTGCAATGAAAAGTGCAGAGCAGATAAAAGGAGCTGTGAAAAACATAGCGAAGAAAATGAACTTGAAACCACAGGAAATTTTGCAGATATACATGTTTGAACGCCTTGTGGAATGTTTGTCTGTTTCCAAATATAAAGGAAATTTTATATTAAAAGGTGGCTTGTTGATTGCATCCATGATTGGAATTGCAGAGAGAACAACGATGGATATGGGAAAATGAATATTCCAATGAAAATAGATATTACAACTGGAGACGAGATTACGCCAAGACAGATTGATTATAGATATAAATGCATGTTTGAAGAAAAGAGCGTGTTGGTAAAGGCATACACATTGGAAACTATCCTCGCTGAAAAATATGAGACCGTAATGAGGAGAAATATTGGTAATACAAGGGCAAGGGATTTCTATGATTTATTTGTATTAATGAAAATCAAGAAGAATGAAATTCGTTGGGATATTTTAAAGGAAGCTGTATTGGCGACTTCTAAAAAACGTGGTTCTTGGGAGGAGTTGAAAGAATATCGGAAAATTATAGAAGAGATGCGTGAAAGTGACTTTCTTAGAAGAGTATGGAAAAAGTACAAGGAAGAAAATACATATAGTGAGGGTATAAAATTTAAGGACACGTTAGACACTATTTTGGAAATTGGGATAATGTTAGAAAAGTAGTTGCTTTCATTCTAAGATATTTTGTGAAAAGCATATGTTTTTTAGTTCGAACATTAAAGAGTAGTGACAAAATAAATAATAGAATATGAGGTGGATGTTTAGTTTATGTCAGTCAAGAAAGTAAAACCCAAAAAGATGATAAAAGTAGTGTATTTTGATGAAGGATCAGCTACAGATTTCATATATGTATTAGCTGGTGGTAAAAGCAGTGATAAAAAAGAGCACATAATGATAGATTGAGAAAAGAAGCTGTTGAACAAATTATGATTATAGAATATGAAAAGCAATTTTCTAAATTAGATGATGACGAAAAGCAAATTATTGTTCAGTCCGGAATTAGAACTGCTATTATGGGAATGGTAGATAAACTCGATAATGCAAGACAAATTAAAAGAATAATCAGGGAAGCATTAAGTGCTGTTTTGATTCGTGAAATTTTGTAATGGTAATATGAGTTTCATATAGATTGGGTTATAGGTGGCGGTAGTGAAGAAGAATGTGACATGGGGCAGCCATGTTTATCAAAAGATAAGCAAAGACTTAGTAAAAGAACTGCCGGAGATCAAGTCATTTTCACCAGGAAATCTACAATATATGAATCAGTTTTACAGGTTGTATTCGGATGTAGAGATTACGCCCCAACTTGATGCGCAAATTAATATTTATTAATATCAATATGTCTACACACTAGGCCCAACTCTGCCTTTTATCCATCATTATTATCCGCTCAATAGTGACGGTTTGGAAAGCCGAAAAAAAATATATATAAATACAGACAGGCGGTTCATTTTTTCTGAAAAGAGGAAATGGGCGCCTGTTTTTTCAGGCCAAAAATAAAAAATGGTGGCCAGACGACGCTCTGCATCCGTCCGAATGGAGTTCGAAAGGCGGCTGTAAACGGGCAGGGGTATTGAGGGATTTGTTCCGTCAGGGAATTTTCCACCATGATAAGACAGGAAAAAGACAAGATAATAGCTTTTACTTTGCATAAAAGTAAAGTAGAATAAAAAGAAAAAAGAGGCCGGAATAGTGCGGCTTCAGATGGGAGGGCAATAATGAAGACAATAAATCTGGGAAAAAGCGGCCTGAAGGTTCCAGCGGTGGCAGTTGGCTGTATGCGCATGGGGGATTTGGAGCAGAAGGAAGCGGATAACTATATTGCAGAGGCTGTGGATATGGGCGCCGTATTTTTTGACCATGCCGATATCTACGGGGCGGGAAAATGTGAGGAGATGTTCGGGAAATACCTGCATAAGAACCCGGCACTGAGGGACAGGATTATTCTCCAGTCCAAATGCAGCATTGTGCCCGGCGTGATGTATGACTGCTCCAAAGAACATATCCTGGAATCGGTGGATGGGATTCTGAAGCGTCTTCAGACAGAATATCTGGACGTTCTGCTCCTGCACAGGCCGGATGCCCTTGTGGAGCCGGAGGAGGTGGCGGAGGCTTTTGATCTGCTGGAGTCTTCGGGAAAGGTGCGGCATTTCGGGGTATCCAACCATAAGCCTTCCCAGATCCGGCTTCTGAAAAAGTATGTGAAACAGGATATTGCCGCGGATCAGCTGCAGTTCAGCATTCCCAATTCCCAAATGGTGGCAAACGGCATGGAAGTAAACATGCTGACGGAGGGCGCGGCGGACCGGGACGGAAGCGTGCTGGATTTCTGCCGTCTGGAGGATATCACCATTCAGACCTGGTCGCCGTTCCAGTATGGATTTTTTGAAGGCGTATTTTTAGGAAATCCCAAATACGCTGAACTGAACCGGATTCTGGAGGAGCTGGGAGAAAAATATGGGACAGGCAGCACCGGCATTGCCTCCGCCTGGATTCTGAGACATCCGGCTAATATGCAGCTGGTTGCCGGAACCATGAAGACCTCGCGCCTGAAGGAAATCTGTGAAGCATCTGAAATTGTGCTTACCAGAGAGGAATGGTATCGTATTTATCTGGCGGGCGGACATATCCTGCCTTAAAGCGTGTTTGAAAATTATGGATCCGGACGATACGAATCAGTGATGGGCGTATGGACGGATGCCTGAGGACAATTCTCTGCGTGTATCAGGAGAACGAAATGGAACAGGAAAAATATTATCTGGCATATGAAGAAAGATACAAGACTGTTTATGAAGCCGGGATTGACCATTGGGGGCATGAAACAGGGGATTCCGTGCTGAATGTATATCTGGCGGAATGGGTAAAGCATTACAGCCTGCATGGGAAAATGGTAATAGAATTTGCCTGCGGGGAAGGCGCCTGCGGCGTCATTCTCTCCCGCCTCGGCGTTAAATACACCGGCGTGGACATCGCACCCGCCGCAGTGGAACGGGCCAGGGATGCGCTGCGCCCGTATACGGACGCCAGGGTTTTTCCCCTGGATATGGTCAGACATATGCCAAATGATCGTTATGATGCGGCACTGGATGTCATGGGGCTTCATATGCTCGTAACCGACCGGGATCGGGAGAAATACCTTCGCCATGCCTGCGGCTGCCTGAAAAAGGGCGCTCCCATGCTTTTCTTCCGGGAAAGCTTCCGTACAGATGCCTGGGAAGGCCGTGTGGAAACCTTTGAGGAATGGCTGCGCCTTACCGGCGAGGACTACCAGACGCCCAAAATGAGAAGCGCCCGGGGGAAAAACGAGGGAAAGGAAGTCTCCATCCCCTTCATCCCCTGCAGGCCCAGAAGCCGGGAGGGCTATATCCGGGAACTGGAAAGCAGCGGTTTTCATGTGGATTTGGTCCGTGAGATGGAACAAAAACGGATGTGCCCGTCTTCGGTGAGTGTCTTTACACGGAAGAAATGAAATGATCGGGAAGGGAATTATTCATAAAAAAGGCTATAATTATAAAATATAGCCTTTTTTATGAATAATTGTTGATTATAGCCTATTTCGACTATATAATATAAAAGGAGGTGTATTATGTTTTTTACTTTTTTTTATAAACCATATATAGCCATAATAGGAGATATCAAAAGCTCTAAAAAGCTTTCTGACAGAAAAGCAGTCCAGGATAAGCTGAAGAGAGTTCTGATGAAAGTTAATGAAAAATATGACAGAGATATAGCATCGAAGTTTACAATAACCCTGGGAGATGAATTTCAAGGACTGTTATGCAATGGGAAAAATATAATTAAAATTATTTTTGAGATAGAAAATTGTATGTGGCCCATTGATATCAGATTTGGAATTGGTATAGGAGAAATTACCACAGGTATTGAACGGGAGATTTCTATTGGCGCCGATGGCCCCGGATATTATAGAGCCAGAGAGGCAATAGAAAATTTAAGAAAGAATGAGAAAAAGAAACAGACGGATACAGCAAATATCCATTTGGTATCAGACATAGAAAATCAGGAAGCCGTACTTATAATAAATACAGTTTTTACATTGCTGTGTACGATTAAAGAATCATGGAGCGACAGACAGCGGGAAGTAATACTTGATATGCTGGAACATGGTGATACGCAGACAGCAGTTGCAGAAAGGCTGAAGGTACGGCAGCCAACCATACAAAAAATACTGGCAAGCGGAAAGTATTATGCATATAAGGAAGCTATTGATGTTTTGGAGAAGATATTGGGAGAAATAAATTGGAATGATATTTAAAGAATGCTTTGTATTATTGCTACTTGCACATATAATAAGTGATTTCTATTTACAGTCTGTCGGTATGGAGGATAGAAAATCTGTAAAAAAACAAGAGTTAATCAGACATTGTGTTATTTACTGGATAGTGATGATTATGCTTTTATTATTTGCAATGTCATATAATTTGTTGCTGTTTGGAACAATAGCGGTATTTGTTCATGCGATAATAGAAATAATTAAATACGTTTATATTTCAAACATAAAAAAGAATAATGAATTATCTGTTCAGATTAAAAGGAATATTTTCTATTTTGAACAATTTGTATGTCTGGCTGGATTGTTTGTTATATCATATTTTTATGCAGTTTATGCACCGGATACAGAGATATACAGAAAATTGCAGAATGTTTTTTCTGTAATGGAATTATGCGCAGCTAAAGTAGTTTCGTGGATTACAGCCGTATTGATAATACATAAACCTGTTAATATGGCAATATCAAAAATGCTTTTATTGTATAAACCTAAAAGTAAAGATTCGGATAGGAAAAATGACAGAAATGCTGGCCGGCTTATCGGAACTATTGAACGCAGTATAATGTTGATTTTTATATCATTACAGCAATATTCTGCAATAGGATTGGTCTTAACTGCAAAATCAATTGCAAGATATGATAAAATTGTAAAGGAACCGGATTTTGCAGAATATTATCTGTTAGGTACGTTACTGAGTACATTGGCTGTAATAGCGGTTTCTTTTATTATCAATATGATATAAAGTTCAGTTCCTTTATATGCCATTTCCTGCAAAAGTATGTCAAAAATAAGCAGAAAGAATATACTAAAATAAAAAGAGAAATCACTATGCTTCAGATTTTAGTATTATGTCTGGCTCTCTGTATGGATGAGTTTGTAGCCAGTATTGCTTATGGAGCTGACGGGATAAGCATTAACTGGAAGGAAACGGGTGTCATGAACGGTATATGCAGCGCCTGCCTGGGCGCTGCATTATGTTTTGGGACGGCACTGACGGCGGTGGTGCCGGAAAACCTGACCAAGGCCATATGCTTCACCAGCCTTTTCATCCTGGGTGCAATCAGGCTGGCGGATTCTTTGATTAAAAATTACATCAACCATCATTATGAAGTGCGCAAGGATATCCATTTTTCTTTTTCCCAGCTGCAGTTCATTATCAGTATTTATGGGAACCCCACAGCGGCGGACAGCGATCATTCCCAGACGCTTTCCATGAAAGAAACGGTATTTCTGGCATTTGCCATGTCAATTGACAGCCTGGTAGCCGGAACCTTTGCCGCCTTCCTGAAGATTCATATTCTCCCAACCATGCTGGCGGCATTTTTAATCGGCGTGGCCGCCATGGGGCTGGGGCAGCTGCTCGGCCGGAAAATCGCTTCCCGTCTCAGCTGGAATCTGTCCTGGCTGAGCGGCGTCTTATTTATTGTTCTGGCATTTTCCAAGCTGAAGGGATAAACTGAAAGACAGAAGAAAACAGGAAGATACACTGAAAAAAGATACGGCATATCAGGGGGCAGAAGAGAAGCTTCTGCTTTTCCTGATTTTGCAGCCTGCAGTGCGGGGGAAGTGAAGGAGCGGAAGGGATGGAAATAAGCTTTGCGGAAGCATTGAAAAATCATAAGCCTTTGGAGGAATATCCCAAAAGTGACTTACATGTACATGCCGGACGGGGAGGAAGCCAGGAATTTATAATGGAACGCACCGGTAAAAGAATTAAAAGCAGGTGTTCTCCTTTTATGTCTCTGGAGGACATGCAGCTATGGTTCGAAGAGGAAATAAAATCATCTTGTCGTGGTATGGAAGGATATTTACTCCGTCTGGAAGGCGCGTTTGCCCGGGCCGCGGAGGAGCATATTAAAGTATTATGTATGGAATTTGGCTATGGTGAACTGGTGCAGCTTGGAAAAATTCAGAATTTTATCCGGCTGACAGAAACTTTCCGGAAAAAATACTGCCCGGATACTATATTCTGTCCGGAACTTGCCATAGGATGGGAATGCCACGCAGAGGAAGCGCTTCGCCAGCTTGAAGAGTTGCTTCCTTATCATTGGATATGCTCTCTGGATTTATGTAATAGGGAACTTGCACAACCGGTTAAAAATTTTGTTCCATTGTACCGAACGGCGAAAGCAAACGGCCTTTGCCTGAGAGCGCATGCAGGGGAATTCGGGACGGCAGAGGATGTGAGAGAAGCAGTGGAGGTACTGGAGCTGGACGAGGTACAGCATGGTATTGCGGCTGCAGCTTCCCCACAGACCATGTACTTTCTGAAGGATAATCACATATGCTTAAACCTGTGCCCAACGAGCAATATAATATTGGGAAGATCCGGAGATTATAAAACATATCCCATAAGGCTGTTCTATGACTATGGAGTACCGGTAACAATCAATACGGATGATATGCTGATTTTTAACAGCAGTGTTTCCAGAGAATACAGGATGCTTTATGATTCCGGCTGCATGAAGCCGGAGGAACTGGACACTATCAGGCAATTCGGCCTGAGAAAGGGTCTGAGGATGAATTTGCTGATTTGATTGTGCCAATTTACTCAGAAGTATTCAATTTTATAAAGTTCTCTTCAAACTATTGATTGTTGCTATATCACAGGCGAATCTGAGATATGCAGGAGGAAAACATGAAAATACTTATAACAGGAGCAGACGGCTTTGCCGCCGCAAGAATTATTGCCGCCTGGAAAGACAGGCATGAAATCACAGGAACAGGGCGTGCACAGCTTGATTTTACCAACAAAGAAGAATGCCTGCGAGTTATCGGACAAGTCCGGCCGCAAATTGTCATACACTGCGGCGCTGTTTCTGACGTAGGCGCATGTGACAAAGATCCCGGACACTCGTATCTGGTAAACGTAACCGGCGCGGAAAACATAGCCCTGGCCTGCCGGGAAACTGGAGCGAGGATGATTTTTTTCAGTTCGGATCAGGTATACTTCGGAAATGACGTACAGGAACCGCACCGAGAGGACGAACTCCTCACCCCCTGCCGCATTTACGGAAAACAAAAGCAGGAGGCCGAACAAAGATGCCTTACTGCCCAGCCCGATACCGTGGTGCTTCGCATGAGCTGGATGTTTGACAATAAAAAGCTTAGCCCCCGGGAACACGACACCCTTATCACCAGTGTAAGACAGGCTGTCAGTGAAAAACGCCGCATCACCTACCCCATCCACGACTATCGCAGCATTACCTACGTGGGGGAAATGATACGCCATCTGGAAACCGCACTCACCCTCCCTCCCGGAATCTACAATTTCGGAAGCCCCAACGACCTGAGCACTTACCACATCGTCCGCGAGCTTCTCAGCTTCCAGGGCACCGACGAAGCGCTCCTGGTCCCAAATAAAGAAGCCTTTGCCGCCAGCCCCAGAAACCTGCGCATGGACCAGGAAAAACTCCTGCGCCACGGCATCTGTTTTTCCGATACCCTGCAAACCCTTAAAAATTGCCTCCAGCAGGATAACATGAAACCCCGGTCCCCCTCTGGCCGCTGCACTTCCAAACATCCGGACAAACTCATCCACCTATAACAAAATTCCCCCTCAAAATTAACAATTTTTGTTGAAGCCGGAAGGAGAGTGTATTATACTGTGAATAGTGCTGTCTGCCGGGAATTACAGGACTTTAGCGGCAGCAGTAATGCGAAAAAGGTGTGCCATTGTGCAGATTTTCAGAGAAAAACAGCTGGATTTATGCAAAAAGTTCACGCTTGTTTCACATTTATCAGGTATAATACCTGACAGAGATAAAAGGAGGGAAGCTTACCATGTCTAATAATAAGAAGACGGAAGAAAAAAGCGAAAAGGTCATGACAAAATATGACCGGAAAATGGAAAAGAGAAGGATTGAGGAGGAAAAAGAACTCAAATCGCTGAAGCGTTTTAAAATAGGAAGCATTATTATAATCGCGGCAATCGCTGCGGCGGTTGTAATATCCATAGGAATGTCCGCATATACGAAATATGCAGCGGTCCACAACACCTATGTGAAAATTGGCGATCATGAAATCACTAAGGTAGAATATGATTACTACTACAACAATGCGGTAAACAGCTATCTTTCCATGTATGGCTCCTATCTGCCCTATATGGGACTGGATACCTCAAAGGATTTTGCCCAGCAGCAGTATACCGACAATATGACCTGGAAGGATTATTTTGATCAGATGGCGGTAAGCCAGCTGACACAGGTGAAGGCCATTGTTGACGATGCCGCAGCACAGGGCTTTACCTATGATGATACGCAGGATATGGCAGCCTTTGAAACTGAATTTGCTGCACAGGCGGAAACGGAATCCGTGAGCGCGTCCGAGCTTTACAGCAATATGTACGGCGACTATGCGACCAGGGACAGGATCCTGCCCTACGTGAAGGAAAATATGCTTGCAAATGCTTACTATGAGCACCTGACGGAAATCAACAAGCCTGGTGATGAAGAAATTCAGGAATACTACGAGGCCAACAAGAACAGCTATGATAAAGTGGATTACAGAAGCTTTGCATTCACAACGCAGCTGGCCGAGGATGCCACGGAAGAGGATATCACAAAAGCCATGGACGAGCTGAAGAAGAGCGCACAGGCCATGGAAGAAAAGGTAAAGGCCGGAGAAGATTTTGAGACTCTCTGTGTGGAAAATGCATCAGAGGAACAGAAGGAGAATTACGGCGGCGCGGATAAGGAAGGCAGCCTGACGGAAGGCGGTTCCTATGCCGGATCACCGGCGGCCATTTCAGCATGGCTGTTTGATGAAAGCCGCAAGGAAGGCGATCTGACCATCCTTCCCGATGAAACAAACCACAGATATTATGTGGCGCAGTTCATAAAGAGAACCAACGATGCGGATGCCACAAGCCAGTCCATTTCCAGCACGCTTTCCAACCAGAAGGCAGGGGAATATGTAAAAGCCCTGACCGAAAAATACGAAGTGACGGATGTGGCAGGCAAACTG
Source organism: Eisenbergiella massiliensis (assembly GCF_003435485.1). Taxonomy (NCBI): domain Bacteria; kingdom Bacillati; phylum Bacillota; class Clostridia; order Lachnospirales; family Lachnospiraceae; genus Eisenbergiella; species Eisenbergiella massiliensis. Next base: position 142,970 of record NZ_QVLV01000010.1, on the reverse strand, counting down.
GCTTATCTGACCATCGAAGAGAGCACCACGGAAGCTGTGGAAACAGGTACGGAAGCAGCAACTGAAACTGCTGTGGGGAACGCTTCTGCTGAAGAAACGGAAAGCAGCAGCGCAGCTGAATAATTTTTCCAACCGTACAGCCGAATCAGCACTTTCATAATACGTTGCAGTATAACAGAACAGGGAACCGTTCCGGGCCGGATTCAGCCTGGGGACGGTTCCTTTTTTTCCGGTAAAAAGGCGGCCTTTTTGGGATTTAATAAAAAAATAAGAAAAGGATATTCCCTCCGGCTTGTTCCGATAACAGGTAAGAGAGTATAATAAAAAGGGTCACAGAAGGCAGTAGACAGGTTTGAAGGTTCTGTTAAAACTGCAGAATAATGCAGTATCGCGGGCAGGCCTGTGATGTGCAGGAGGTAAAAATGGATAAAAAGCAAAAGGTTCGTTTCAGATTACCGGAAGATTTTTACCTGCCGGAAAAGGCCGAAGGATGGCTTGAGGAAAAGGCGGCAGAGGGGCTGTTTCTTCAGTCTCTTGGAAGAAAATGGGCTGTTTTTATAAAAGGGGAGCCGGAGGAGGCTGCGTATATGCTTGTCCCCATGGACCCGGATGATATGAAGGGACCGGCGGAGCAGGGCGGAGAATATAAAAAATTCGGCTGGGAATATGTAACGCAGCTGAGGCGGATGGTTCTTGTGCTGCGCGGCAGCAGGGGGCAGTGCGAACGGATTCAGGAGCTGAAGGGGCAAAGTATTTATGAGAAGCTTTTGAGGAAGCTGAAGGGAAGCGCCTGGGGACTTTTTACCCCCTTTATTTTCTGGTTGATCTGGCTGGTGGCTTCCAGTTATCTGATGGGGTATGGAATGCTTTTACTGGCGGTGAAGGGATACTGCTGGGTGGTTTTTCTGGGGATGGGATTGTGCGGCCTGTCACAGGCTGGCAGCTGGCAGGAGGCCAGGCTGGTGCAGCGGCTGCTGCGGGAAATGGAAATCAGGTTTAAGAAAGAACTGCGGGGCGGCGGGGAAATAAAAGCCCAGGATAACAAAGAAACCGGGACAATTACGGCAGGACGGGCAAATGCAGCCGACATATTATACCGGGTTATGCTGACGTTTTTTGCAGTCTGTACGGTATTCGGGCTGTTGGGCGGAATCAATGCGGCGGTGAGCCGGAAAAAAATGGTGCTAACGGGAAATGCCGCGGCATATGAAGAAGACGGCTGGAAGGAAGGGGATTTCCGGACAGCATCCTTTTTAAAAAAACATCCTGCCTGGAAAACGCTGTCGCCCGCCCTCATTCCATTGAATAAAATCCAGCAGAATGAAGAACTGGAATACCGGGTATATACTTATAAGGGAAAGAATCAGGACAGCTATTCCCTCGTAACAGGTTCCCTCCTTGCGCCTGTGCAGGCGGAGGTGATGCAGTACGGGAAATGGAAGGAAGGGGGAAACAGCAGGGAAAGCACGCTGAAGCTGGAGTACTATCAGACGCTTACGCCAAAGCTGGCCAGCGCTTTTTTAAAGGAGCTGGGAAGATACTATATGCACTGGTATAAAGGCTGGGTGCCGGAAAAGGTGGAAAGCAGCTATTTTGACGAACTGGTCATCCATGACAGGGGGCTGCATTATCTTTTTGCCAGAAAAGGAAACCAGGTAATCTTTGCTTATTATATCGGTGATGAAATGCTGACGGACCATTTGCCGGAGTTCGAACAGGCGGTGGAGACGCTGGGAGGAGGCTGAGCAGGCCTGCCTGCTGAAGGGGGCTGAAGCATCCGGCCAGCCGGCAGAAGCGGAGCCGGGCGCGGAGATAAACTGATAAAAAGGATGGAACAGAAATTGAGCCGGATACTCATAGTGGAAGATGATGAAACCATATTATTTGCGCTGCGTTCTGCGCTTGGCAGAAACGGTTATGAGGTAAGCGCCGCAGGAAGCCTGGAGGAGGCAAAACGCTTTATCCAAAATCCGACGGATCTCATCCTGCTTGATCTGGGACTTCCAGACGGCGAAGGGCTGACGCTTCTGAAGGCCTTCAGGGAAGCAGGCGGCCCGCCCGTCATTATACTGACTGCCAGGGACGATGAGGCGGATATCATAAAAGGACTGGATGCCGGGGCGGATGATTATGTGACAAAGCCGTTTAAACTGGGCATTCTGCTTTCCAGAATCCGGGCCGCCCTGCGCAGAGCCGGGGAAAAGGAAGAAGAGCCCGGCCGGGAGGGAACACAGCTTCTGACATGCGGGGACGTGGTTCTGGATAAAAAAAGAACCCTGGTGAGCGTGGGCGGGAAGGAAACGGTGCTTACCGCAGGGGAGTACCGTCTTCTGGAAATATTGCTGGAGAATAAAAACAGGACGCTGACGCGCACCCTCCTTCTGGAACGTCTGTGGGATATCGACGGAGATTTTGTCAACAGCAACACGCTTACGGTGCTGATCAAAAGGCTCCGGGAAAAGCTGGGCGGGGATCCGCAGCGAATCATACGGACGGTGAGAGGGATTGGCTATAAAGCGGAGGACAGGTTTGAAAGTCCCTTTCAAACGACTGACTGGCGCAGTACCGCAGGCAAGCCTGCGATAAGCAGGAGGGATGAAAATGAATAGGAAAAGTACGGGAATTTCCGCCCTGATTGTGTGGATGGGCGGTTGTATGCTGGCCTGCTCCGGGATCTGCCTTTGGGCGATCCGACGGAGTGAGGCCGCTTTTTATACCAGGGCGTCTCTGCTGATGTCGGCAGCGCCTGAAAGCGCAGGAAAAATGATGCAGGCCCTTAAAAGCGGGCTGCCGGAACAGGAAGCGGCGGGAGCCGGACTTCTGAAACGTTATGGATATGAAGCCGGCCTGTTTGTATTTCATGATTTTGCCGGCCTGGCCGTCCGCCTTTCTTTATGCTTCCTTCTGCTTGGTGCTGCCGGTTTTTTCTGTTACTGGTGGGATAAAAAGAGGAGAGAGCGGCGGGTCGGAGAACTTTCCGGTTACCTGGCACGAATCAACCGCGGAGAATACGATATGGGAATCAGTTCCGCAGAGGATGAATATTCCCGTCTGCAGGATGAGATTTATAAGACCGTGATAAAACTGCGGGAAAGCAGGGAGGAAGCGGCGGAAGGCAGACAGAAGCTTTCGGAAAACCTGACGGATATTTCCCATCAGCTGAAAACGCCGCTCACCAGCATTTCCCTGCTTCAGGAGCTTTTGGAGGAGCAGGTGGAGAGGGAAGAAGGAAGACAGCTGCTTGAGAGGATGGAACAACAGACAGAGCATATCAGGGGACTGGTTTCCGCCCTGCTCACCCTGTCGCGGCTGGACGCGGGCGTGCTTGTGCTTGAGAAAAAAACGGTGGATTTGCAGGAGCTTTTGACCAGTGCGGCAGAATCGGTGCGTTCTCTGGCGGATCACAGGAAACAGAAAATACTCATGGAAGGCGCAGAGGGGCTGCAGCTTTCCTGCGATCTGGGCTGGACGGCGGAAGCCCTGGCTAATATCCTGAAAAACTGCAGCGAGCATTCGCCGGAGGGAGGATGTATTTTTATCCGTGCACAGCAGAATTTTATTTATACCCGCATTGAAATAGAGGATGAAGGGCCGGGACTTAGTCCGGAAGAATGCAAAAGGATCTTTGAACGTTTTTACCAGGGGCGCAAGTCTGGCCGGGAAAATGTGGGCGTGGGGCTGTCCATGGCAAAATCCCTGATTGAAAGCCAGAACGGGGAAATTCGTGCGGAAAACAGGAAAAACGGCGGCGCCAGATTTGTCATTGATTTTTACAGCGACGGTGGAAACCCCGCCCGGGATTTGTAAAATGAGAACATGATGCATTCCTATCCGTTTTGCGGTTCCCGGCAGGAAAATACGGATTTGTCACCGGATTGTCACACAGCTCCTTTACAATGCGGAAGCAGACAGGAAAAAAGGACAGTTATCTGCGAAAAGGAGGAGATTATGAACATTCTGCAGTGTGAAAAGGTGACGAAAACCTATAAAATGGGACAGACAACGGTAACAGCGCTGGATGGTGTGGATCTGGCGGTGGAGAAGGGAGAGTTTGTGGCGGTGGTGGGAGCGTCCGGCTCCGGTAAGTCCACGCTTCTTCACATGCTGGGCGGTGTGGACCGCCCTACCTCAGGAACGATTAAAATAGAAGATACGGATATTTCCACCTTGTCGGAAAAACAGCTTTCAGTGTTCAGGAGGCGTAAGGTGGGATTGATCTACCAGTTTTACAACCTGATACCAACCCTGGATGTGCGGCAGAATATTTTGCTGCCGGTACTGCTGGACGGGCAGAAGCCGGATGAGGAAAGCTTCCGTGAGCTTGCGGATACGCTGGGGCTTACCGACCGCCTTCACCATCTGCCCGCGCAGCTGTCCGGCGGCCAGCAGCAGCGTGCCGCCATCGGCAGGGCGTTGATTTACCGGCCCGCCGTGCTTCTGGCGGATGAACCCACCGGAAACCTTGACCGGAAGAATTCGGGAGAAATCATGGCGCTTCTGAAGCTGTCCAACAAACGCTATCATCAGACGGTGGTCCTGATTACCCACGATGAGAAAATCGCGCTGGAGGCGGATCGGATTATCCTGATTGAAGATGGAAAAATTGTATCCCAGGGGAAGAATAGCCCCGGCCCGAAAAGCTGTTCCGATAACAAAAATATCCCTGATGGAAAAGCCGTTTCCGATGGAAAAGCCGTCCCCGATGGAAAAAACGCTTCCAATGGAAAAACCGTCTCCGATCGGAAAAATGCTCCCGGCAGGTCTGCGGAAGGGGGAAACGCATTATGAAGGTCCTTCTGCAATACACATTCCGGAACCTGAAAAACAACAAAAAGACCACCTTTGCATCCATGGCGGCAGTTCTCATTGCATCCACCCTGCTGTTTTCCCTCTGCAGTATATTTTATAACAACATCGCCTGGCAGGCTGACATTGAGCGATATGAAAGCGGCGGCTGGCATGCGGAGGTGGGCGGGCAGCTTACCAAAGAGGGGCTGGAGATTATTGAGAATAATCTGCAAATCGATAAGATAATGATTAAAGGGCCATTCATGTCTGTACAGCTGCCGGAGGAAAGCCGGCTTCCCTACCTGCTCCTCCGGGATGCGGATGAGAACTACTGGTCACTGATGGGAGAAAAAAACGCAATCACGGAGGGCAGGGCGCCGGAAAAGCCCGGTGAGATCGTCGTATCCAAATCTTTTTTTGACAATAATCCCGGCTTCCGGCTGGGAGACAGCTTCACGCTGACAGCGGGGCACCGCATGGCAGGCGGAGAACTGTGGGATGCCGGGGCAAGGATGGAAGGAGAACAGTTCCTGCCGGAGGAAAAAGTGACGCTTACCGTTGTGGGAAAGCTGGATATGACCACGCCCACCACCACGCCGGGCTATTATGCCATGGGCTTCCTGGAACACGAAGCGCTTAACGATACGGATGAACTGGTGGTTTATGTTACCATGAAAAATATCCGGGATACCTATAAGGTAATGCCGCCTCTGATGGAACAGCTGGGATTTGAGAAAAATGAATATGGGAATTATGAAAACCATTTCCGCTATCACAGCAGGCTTCTGGCGTTGGGCGGCGTATTTCCGCCCATGGAGAATTTTTCACCGGGGTATTTGTCAAATTACGCGAATCTTTTCTTTTATGCCACGCTTGTACTGCTGGCGGCGGCCGCCTTTGTGCTCATTATACACAGCGCCTTCGCCATGTCGGCCAGATCAAGAATCAGGCAGCTTGGCATGTTCCGGTCTGTAGGGGCGACGCCGGGACAGATCCGGGCGTCCGTGCTGCTGGAAGGGATCGGGGTGTCACTGCTTCCCATTGCTGCGGGAATCGGCCTGGGGCAGCTTTTTACAGCCCTCATGGTACGCATTTATACCGGAATTCTGGGAGACCTTATTTATTTTCCGTTCACGCTTCGTTTTTCCTGGGGAATTGCCCTGACCGCGGCGTTTGTTTCCTTTCTTACCGTACTGGTATCCGCTTCACTGCCTGCGAAAAAGATGGCTGAGCTTTCACCGGTGGATGCCATACGGATGCAGGAGGATGCGGCGGGAGGGAAGAAGTGCTGGCTGAAGCGCCGCAAAAGCCGCGCCCGTCTGGGGCTGTTCGGCGTGGAAGGTGTGATGGCCCAAGCCTCCAGGAAAGCGAACCGGCGCTCCTTCCGTGCAGGGCTGGCGGCGCTGACCATGTGCTTTGTACTGGTATCGGGATTTTTCTGTCTGCTTACGCTGAATAATCTGGTGACCGAACGCAATGCGGCGGCCAGGCATTACAATATTTTAATGCGCTGGCAGATGGCTTCGGAGCCGGAACCGGAAATGCTTCAAGAGATTTTTTCCCTGCCGGGACTTGAGGAGGGAACCTGGTTTTACCGCACCAGAGTGTCCTACTGGGCGGAGCCGTCCATGGAAACGGAAGAATTTGCGGCAAACGGCGGTTTCGCCGACGTGGATCCGGATCATTACAGCGTTCTGGAAAGGGATGGCAGATACCGGATACGGGCGGATATCCTGGGGCTGGAGGCTTCCTTTTTTGACGACTACTGCCGTGCGCTGGGGAGTGATCCGGAGGCATATAATAACACGGAGGTTCCCAGAGCCATTCTGGTGGGCAACGTATCACGCTATCCCGGGATTGCCAATAATTCGGAAAAAGAGCAGGAAGAGTACAGGATGCTTTCCCTGGAGGCGGGAGATGTGCTGACTTTGGAAGAAAAGCTGCGTGATTCGGACGAAACGGATTACAGCTTCCGGGTGGAGATTGGGGATCGGGCGGATAAAAGGCCTGTGCTGGATGAATACAATTCGGACTACAGCATCCAGCTTTACGTGCCCATAGAAACCTATCGGGAAATCGTGGCCGGGTTCCGCCCGGAGACAGCGGAAAGCTATTATCAAATCTGCGGCGTGGGGCTTACCTCTGTGGAAAAGGACATTGCGGTTACGGAAAAAATAAGGGAAATCAGCAGCCGCTATCTGGCGGAAGAGGATTTTACAATCCGAAGCAGGGAGGAAGAGCGGCAGGAAAACGAGGTCTCGGGCAGGGCGATGGAGGCTGTGGTAAACCTGACAGGGGTGCTTCTTTCCCTGATAGGGATTTTCAATGCCCTTTCCGCGGCGAGCGTATCCCTGCAGCAGCGAAGGCGGGAATTTGCCGTCCTGCGTTCCGCGGGAATGGACGAAGCGCAGTTAAGGAAAATGCTGCTTCTGGAAGGGCTTCGGACAGCGGCCGCTCCCGTACTTACCGGCCTGCCGGTACTTTTGGTTATTATTATTTACCTGCTTGGGGTGACGGATTTATCCTGGAAGAGCTGCCTTCCTGTTCTGCCATACGGAAAAATCCTTCTGAATGCAGGGCTTGTGATGGCTTCGGTGGGCGCAGCCTATCTGTTGGCGTTTCTGGGCATGCGGAAAGAAACCATAGCAGATGCTGTGCGGGACGAGACTGTATAGCAATAAAAACTGAAATATTGGCGGAATTATTAACGGAATTTGGAAAATAAAGAAAGAGTGCTTTTTCTGCAAAAGTGTGATATAATAACTATATAACTGCTGCATCGGTAACCTGCCTGTGTTCCCGTTGCAGCTTTTTCAGTTGTAAAGGAAAAGGTGTAAAATGTATAAGGTAAATGATGTAGTGGTGCATGAAAACGGCGGTGTGTACAGGATAGTTTCCATTGGAAAACCCGATTTTGTCAAAGGGCAGGAGGAGTATTACACAATGAAGTCTGTCTGGGATGACAGCAGCATGATATACGTCAAGATTAACAACGACAAAGTATATATGAGACCTGTTATCTCCAAGGCAGAGGCCAGAAGCTATCTGGAAAAGCTTTCCGGGATCGATGCGGAATATGATACGAACAACAAGGAACGGGAAAAGAAAAACAGGCAGATTCTGAAATCCTGTGAAGTCAGCCAGTATCTGGAACTGATGAAGGCCATACTGCTGGAGCAGGAAAAAAAGAAACAGGGCGGGAAAAAGCTGAACTGTTCTGATGAAAAGGATCTGCAGAGAGCGGAAAAGATGCTGATTTCCGAGCTGGCCGTTGTGTTCAATGTCACGGTGGAAAGCGCCAGGAAGTCGGTGGTTGAGGCAGTATTTACACAAGATAAAGAAGGCTGACAGTCAGATGAAGGATAGGCAGATGGTACCAGGCCTTGCCGCCAGGTCCGGATGTACCTGTGGAAGAAACGGGAATTTGTCGGACGGCATATTTTTTTGTAAAATAAAGTAAACACAAAAATATATCAAAATTTAAAAAAGTGTTTGACATATTTTTATATACGTGTTAGTATGACTAAGTAATCAATTTGAATTTAGATCTGGCCTGTACTGTGAGTCATTCCTTTTTTCTTAATGACTTTCTGTATGGGTCAGTTTTTTTAACAGTAAAATAGTTTTTGGAAACGCATTATGCGGGACAGAAGGCTTCGGCTGGTTTGAATTGGTATAAATATTATAATGGAGGTACTGAAAATGAATAACGGTACAGTAAAATGGTTCAACGCAGAAAAAGGATATGGATTTATCACAAATGACGCAAACGGTGAGGATGTGTTCGTTCACTATTCTTCCATCGTTTCCGAAGGCTACAAGAGCCTTAACGAAGGACAGAAGGTTACCTTCGATATGGAATCTGACCCGAGAGACAGCAGAAAACTGAGAGCAGTTAACGTCTGCGCAGCATAAGAGAAATAAGAAGTATTCTATCGTCCATTGTACCACGTTTTCTGGTCCGACCATTAGAATATTTATATCGAGTCAAGAGGGTTGTCGCATTAACGATTGATAAATCGTGAAGGCGGCAGCCTTTTTTTGATATTCGGAACCAAAATTCTTTTTTTCATACTCCCGATATCATAAGGAGGCCCGTACTCCGGTATCAAAACTGTCTGTTCATAAAGAAGCTTTACCGGAATTCAGCTACTGCAGCCGGGAAAGCGGGAAATGCTGCTTTATGGTGCAGGCGTGGAATGGTGTCTCATGGGCGTTGACTGGGGGAAGAGGGGGAGATTATAATGGGAGGGAAAAGAAAGGATGGCTTGGGAGGAAGGATATGGGAATTACGGATTTTAAGGAAAAGGCTTCTCATGGGGATGTGTTGATGCCGATTCAGCGGTATCGGTGTTTTGTGCCGTTCTCTTATCAGGATTTGTCCCTGCATTGGCATGATGAGGCGGAGGTGGCGTGGATCGCGGACGGGGAGATTGATTATGATATAAATTTTGAGACCTTTCGGGTGGTAAAGGGGGATATTTTGTTGATTTCCCCGCATACGCTTCATTCGGCGCATGCGCTCAGGGGGGAGGAGATGATTTCGGAGAGTCTGGTTTTTCATCTGGATATGCTGGGATATCAGACGCCGGACGCGTGTACGATTAAGTATATCAGTCCGCTTCAAAAGGGGAAGTACCGGTTCGTTCCCGTGGTTAAAGAGGGGGAGCCGGGGCATGAGGCGCTGCTTGGGTGTATAAAGGAGATGCTGACATGCCTGGAGGATAAGAATTATACGCGTTTTGCTGGCTGCCAGGAGGCTGGCGGGGAAGTGAGAAGGCGGGAGGGGATCGAGCTTTTTATGAAGGAGCAGCTGTTCCGGTTTTTCCGGCTTCTGTATCAGTATGGATATGTGGTGAAGAATGAAAGCTCGGCCAGTGATTCGGAGCTGGAGCGGAAGCTTAAGGCTGTGTTGGGATTCATCCAGGAGCACTACACGGAAACGCTGACCATTGAAGAACTGGCGGAGGTGTGCCATTTCAGCCAGGCACATTTTATGAGCTTTTTCAAACGGTTTGTGGGGATGACCTGTGTGGAGTATATCAATCATTACAGGCTGTCACGGGCTGCTGCTGCGCTGGCACAGTCAGATCAGCCGGTGATGGAGGCGGCGTTGGAAAACGGATTCCATAATATTTCTTATTTTAATAAGTTGTTCAGGAAGGAATTCGGCATGACGCCGAAGGAATACAGAAGGGCGGCAGGAAAACCGGAAAAACATTAAACGATATAGACTTATACAAATAAACGTGCTAGAATAAATGAATGCAGACTTATTATTAAAAATATAGAAGTATGTAATGAATAGCGGGTTGCTTGAGGGGGATTTACATGGAACAACTAAAGAAAAGCCGGGGCAGGAAACTGTACGGCGCCGTCGCTGTTTTTCTGGCAGTGAACCTGGCTGCGGTTATTATTATCGGCGTGAGGGAAGCGGCTGTTATAAATAGGCGGATGCAGCAGCGGGCGGAGGACACGGCTGCACAGTTTGAATCGGTTATGGAGAATTACAGGCATTCTTTCAGGCTGTTTGTGGAGATGATGCACAATGAGATTAAGAGCAGCCCTGACCCGGACAGTATCTGGGATTTCCTGAAGGGGATTGATTCCACTATGCTGGAAATTGAAGGGGATACCTTTGACGGATTGTATATGTATTATCAGGGGCGTTATCTTTACAGCTGGGATACGCCGTATTCCCAGTATGAGGAGACAGGATATGTGGCTACGGAGCGGCCGTGGTACAAGGACGCGGCGGCAGGCGCAGGTGAAATCGTATTTACGCCGCCGTATATGAGCTATGCCAATCATTACATACTGACTACGCTGTCTCAGCTTCAGCCGGACGGCGAGACTGTTTTTGCATATGATATTAAGATGGGTGACATTCAGCGTCTGGTATCCTCCATGGAGGAATACAAGAAGGAAGAGATACTTATTTATGATAAAAACGGGACGGTAATCGGCAGCACAAAGGAGGATTACCTGGGAGGCAGCCTGTTAGCGTCCATGGACGCGGTCAGCGGCGCGGTGGAGGCGGCCAGGGCGGAGCTTGAGGCAGCGGATCCGGCCGATGGGGAACAGTATTCCAAAGCGGAGGAGCAGCTCAGGGCGGCGGAAGTCTTCTGCAGCTTCCGTCAGGGCTTTCAGCCCGAATTCGACAGGCTGGCCGGGGCGGAATCGGAGACGGTCTGTGTTCCGCTTAACGGAGGCAGGTATTACGGACTGCTGCTGGGGGCGGGGGATTATCATTTCCTGGTGCTGGTTCCGGTGTTGTCCATGCTGACGTCTACGCTGGGATACTGGCTTGTTCCCCTTCTCCTGCTGGAGCTGCTGCTGATTTATGTATTCAGCCGGATCGGCAGGGAAATGAAGAACCGTGAACTGAAGAGCGCATATATTGAACTGGGGCAGACACAGAAACGCCTGGAGCTTGCTTTGAACGCCGCACAGAAGGCGGCGGCCATCGATGACCTTACGGGCCTCATGAATTTCAAATCCTTCCGTTCCCAGATGGAGAGCTGTCTGGAGCAGATGGAGGATGAGGAACGTGGGATTTTGATTATGATTGACGGTGATCATTTTAAGCATATCAATGATCGGTATGGCCATAGTATGGGGGATGAGGTGATTAAGCTCACAGCCCAGATGATTATCGGCCGTATCCGTACCGTCGATCTTGCTTCCCGTCTGCATGGCGATGAATTTGCAATTTTTGTGTCCAATACCGCTGATTATACGGTTGCCAGAGGAATTATCGGGGATATTAACCATTCCATTGCCAAAGAGGCAAAGAGGCGGAATATGCCTTCCATTACGATTTCAGCAGGAGCGGTGGTTGCCAAAAGGGGGGATTCCTATGCGGCGCTGGCCAAAGCTGCGGATACTGCGCTGTACAGCGCCAAGGAAACCCATAACGGAGGCTTTGCGTATAACGGCTGAAAAACAGCGGTCAGAGGTTAAGATTCTCCTGCCGGCCGGATAAAGTGCGGTGTTGTAACAGTTCACGCCATGGTTATAGGGTATTTATGGATTAACCCATTGCGGTGGGAGATTTTTTCTGATAAGATAAGGTGTCCGGTAAGAGACTATAAATTTTCCTGTTTCTGATTCCAAACAGTGAGATTTATGGTCTTTTTTTTCTGCGGCGCATTCCTGACGGATTTGCGGCGGCCCTGCCGGAGGATAGGCAAATATCCCGCCGCAGGCAACGGGGCATCCGGCCCTCGCGGCAGCCGCTAAATGCCCATGCAGGCATGGCGCCTGGTTCGTTGCACGCGGAAATAAATGATGAAAGACAGATGCGGCCAAAAAAGATGCGGCCGCGGAAGGAGTATGTTAATTAATGAATCAGGATTTTATGAAAACAAAACCTATTTTTCCGTTGGTATTGTCCATGTCCCTGCCGATGATGCTGTCCATGCTGATCAATTCCCTTTATAATATTATTGACAGTATGTTTGTGGCCAGAATCGGGGAGGATGCGCTGACGGCGGTTTCTCTTGTTTATCCGCTTCAGACGCTGGTAGTATCCATCAGCGTCGGGTTCGGCGTGGGCATCAATGCGGCGGTGGCTTTTTTCCTGGGGGCGGGAGAGAAAGAGAACGCCGACAGGTCGGCGGCACAGGGGCTGCTTCTCAGCCTGCTGCACGGCGCGCTTTTGTCTGTGGGCGGATTTTTGTGCATTCCGTATTTTCTGCCTCTGTTTACTTCAGATGCCAGAATCCTGGACTGGGGAATGGAATATGCTTATATTGTCCTCAGCTTTTCCATGGTGATTACCGTTCAGATTGCCTTTGAAAAAATATATCAGGCGGTGGGGAACATGCTGGTCCCCATGGTTTGTATGGCGGCAGGCTGTATTACCAATATCATTCTGGATCCGGTTTTTATTTTCGGGCTTGGGCCCATCCCGCGTCTGGAGGTAAAGGGGGCGGCCATTGCTACGGTTATCGGCCAGGTGGTAACCCTGATTTTGTATCTGATCTGGTATTTCTGCAAGGATATGGGACTGTCCCTGGGACGGCGGAATATGAAGCTTACGGGTGAAATCTGCGGTAAGCTGTATACCGTAGGCGTGCCCTGTTCCCTGACCATGGGGCTTCCGTCACTGCTGATAACCGTACTGAACGGTTTTGCGGCTGCTTTTTCCCCGGTATATATTTTGATTCTGGGCGTTTATTTTAAGCTCCAGTCCTTTATTTATCTGCCTGCCAACGGAATTGTCCAGGGGATGCGTCCCATACTCAGCTATAATTACGGCGCCGGGGAAAAGAAGCGGATGAGACGGATTATACAGATATGCAGCGTGATGATTCTGGTGATCATGGCGGCGGGAATGCTGCTGTTCCTCCTGGCTCCGGGAATCATAATGAAGCTGTTTACGGCGGATGTTGTTACCGTACGGGAAGGCTCTGCCGCTTTGCGGATTATCAGCCTGGGCTTTGTGGTATCCGGTGTGAGCGTGATTTGCTCCGGCGCGCTTGAGGCTTTGGGAAAGGGCTTTGCCTCCTTCCTTATCTCCCTGCTGCGGTATCTGGCCCTGATCGTGCCCGCCGCCTGGCTGGGCATCCAAATCGCCGGGGTCACGGGCATCTGGACCGCTTTTCCGGTAGCCGAGTTCCTCACCGCAATTGCAGCGGCTGTGATTTTTGCCGTAATCTACCATAAAAATGTGGGTTCCATCCCTTCCTGAAAATCGACGGTAAGCCAAAGGAGAACAGCACATGAAAAGTACACGGTCCCAATTGAAAAACAGAGGAATGGCTTCACCGGAGGAAATTGCCGCCTGTGCGTCCCTGCCGTGGGAGCAGCTTGTGGAGGAGCTGCGCAGCCCGGATCCCTGCCGTCGGACCGCCGCCGCCCGCTGTATGGATCCGAAAAGTAAGGCTGCCGCCGTCCTGCTGCTGGAACAGCTGGCGCAGGAAAAGTGCCTGTATACAAGACTGGCCATTTGTGAAACTCTGGAAAAGGGCACGGAAGAAACCGCGGAAAAAATGCTTCCCTGGCTGGGACGGATAGGAAATAACCAGTATAAGGCCCTGCCGGATAAGGTGTCCGCTAAAAAATCCTTTCCCCTTCCCCGTGACCTGATTGCCCGTTCCCTTGCAAGAATGGATACGGCGTTTTTCCCCCTTCTTCTGCAGCTGTTTAATACAGGCAGTGAACAGCAGATATCGGAAGCGCTGGATGCGGCGGGCTTCATGGCTTTTTACCATCCGGCCCTGGCGACCGGGGAAAATGCGGAACGGATTCTTCACCTCCTGCATTCCCACAGCGGCAGTGAGATCATTGTATGGAAGGTGCTGCTCTGCCTTTCCGCCTTCCCTGTACCGGAGGCCGTGCGGATCCTTGAGGGATATGCGGTCAGAGACGACATTTTTGGAAAAGAGGCCCAACGCTCGCTGCATCTGGTGGAAAGGAAAGCGTTTACACCGCATTAGCAGGAAAAGAAAGCTCCTCCCAATGGGTGGTAAGCCATAATATCTGCTCCCTGAAATCCACTGCCTTTCCGGTCAGGGATGGGGTAAAGCAGTCAGGCTGTATCCACCACGGAACCTCAATGCACCAGGAAAGGCGCAGGGCATCCCCGACGTCTGCCAGGGAAAGGGGCATATGCAGTGCATATCCATCCACAAAGGCACGGATTTTCTCATAATTCAGCTGCCCATCCTCCAAAGCGAAGGACAGGATCGCCCTGCCCACATCATGCCAGGGATAGCTGTAGCAGTTCCGGTCAAAATCAATGACCGCCTCCACGCCTGTCTCATGAAACAAAAGATTGTCCGGCGTAAAATCCTCATGTGCAATCCCTCTGGGCAGCCTGTCAAAAAAATCCGGCGGAAGCTGCTTTACAATGGCTTCGCACGAAAGCAGCGCCCTGCGGTAGGCCGCCGGCATATCACAGGTAAGCTGCCTGGTTTGCCTGCGCAGGGTCTGGCATAGCGAATCCATAGTATAACCGCCGAACGCCGGAAAGCTCTTTTCAACGCTCCCGGTGAGCCTGGAAAAAGCCTTATGCAGGTACCCGCAGGCGCTTCCGAGGCTTTTCATCTGCGCGGTGTTGATTGTCTGCGCATTCTCGTTTTTCCCCTGGCAAAAAGACATCACCATATAAGCTGTACCGTCGTCCAGGAACCGTATGATTTTCTGCCCACACCGGTATACATGGGGGCAGGCCACGCCGTACGCCTCCAGCATTGCCTGCCGTTGCAGCGCGGACTCAATCCTGTTTAATTTCTCCCTGCTGAACCGTTCCCTGCTGTATTTTTTTACCAGAAGCTCACGGTCTCCGGCTGACGCCCTCCATAATTGGTTCAGCCAGCCTCCGTTAACTGTGGTAATATTAGATATAACCATGCCAAAGCCTGCTTTGATGTCGGCAATAATTTTCTCGTCCATACAGAACCATATCCCCCCTGAAGTAATTACGCTGCTTTCAGCGTACCACAAATCATACCGCCTTTCCACTTCAACCGGCGCTAAAAACGGTTAATGGAACGGGCAGACAGGAGAAAAAAATGATTGTGCCAATGACAGAAGAATATGCCGTCCGCTATCTGGACTGGAGTTACCCGGAGCCCTATGAATTTTACAATATTCCAAGGGCGCATTACGATGAATGCCTGGAAGAAGTCATGGAAAACCTTCCTTACTGGTTCGCAGTAATTGATGAAAACGACCGATTGCTCGGCTTCTATGAATTTTCCTTCCATGAAGAAAATGAAGAAAAGGTCATGGAAATCGGCCTTGGCTTATGCCCTGAGGAAACCGGAAAAGGAAAGGGGCTGGAATTCGTAAAACAGGCAATTGCCCATGGCCGCCGTCATTTCTGTTTTCCTGACGGCCCGGTGGTATTGCGTGTCTTGGATTCCAATCAACGCGCAATAAAGACCTATGAACGGGCCGGATTTAAGGTTTATGGAGAACAGAAGGCCAGTTCTTTTGGGAAGCCGGTTACTTTTCTGTGTATGAAAAACTCCGGTTTGTAAAAAATATTATGCGATAGCCTGAATTAAAATATGTTCTGTACCGTCTTCGCTGATCTGCTTAATTTCTCAATTTTCATTCATAAAATCAAAAATCCCTGGCAAAACTAAAATCAATAGCAAATGATACAATCCGAGGCACCGCACCCACAGCCGTCCATTCCGCCGGCTCCCGGCGCGGTGCCCCGGCCCTGTAATCCTTCCCTGCCATAATCATGCCCATCTTAATTTAACCCTCCCTAATGAAAGGAGCCGATCCATGAAAATGACCTTCCGATGGTATGGGGATAACGATCCGGTAACCCTGGGGCAAATCAGACAGATCCCAGGCGTCACCGGCATCGTATCAGCCATATATAACATTCCCGTAGGTAAAGTCTGGCCCGTTGAGGCCATCAGGGAACTGAAAGAAAAAGTCAGCCGTTCCGGCCTTGCGCTGGAAGTGATTGAAAGCGTTCCGGTGCATGAGGACATCAAGCTGCGCCGGGGAAAATACCAGGAATATATAGAGAATTATAAGGAAAATATCCGCAGGCTGGCAGCAGAGGGAATCCGATGCATCTGCTATAATTTCATGCCGGTTTTTGACTGGACGAGATCCCGCCTGGATCAGCCGCTGCCGGACGGTTCCAATGCCCTTGTTTACTATAAAGAGGATGTGGACAGGATGGATCCGGCAAAGATGTCCCTGCCCGGTTGGGATGCTTCCTATTTTCCGGAAGAGATCGAAGAGCTGATCCGGGAATATCAGCTTCAGGGCATTGAAGGCCTTTGGGAAAATCTGAAGTATTTTATCCAGGAAATCATTCCGGTCGCCATAGAATGCAATGTGAATATGGGCCTTCACCCGGATGATCCGCCGTGGCCCATTTTCGGAATTCCCAGAATTATCACGGACGAGGCTGCCATTGACCGTTTCCTTTCGCTTTATGATGATCCCCACCATGGCCTCAGCCTTTGCAGCGGCAGCCTGGGCTGCGCCGCCTGCAACGATATCCCGCATCTGGTTCGCAAATACGGAAAGATGGGAAGAATACATTTTGCCCATATGAGGAATGTCAAAATACTGGAGGACAGCTCCTTTGAAGAAAGCGCCCATCCTTCCTTCTGCGGCTCCCTGGATATGGTGGAAATCATGAAGGCCTATTATGAAACCGGATTTGAGGGCTATATGAGGCCGGATCACGGAAGAATGATCTGGGGTGAAACCGGAAAACCCGGCTATGGCCTTTATGACAGAGCGCTGGGCGCCGTATATCTCATGGGAATCTGGGAAACGTTAGAAAAGGAATGGAAAAAACGATGAATGATAAAACAGAACAAAACGCCGGAAATATAAGGCCCTTCGGCATGCGGGATAAAATAGGCTACATGTTCGGAGACTTTGGAAACGATTTTACGTTTATATTTGCCAGCTCTTTTCTCATGGTATTTTATACAAAGGTATTGGGAATCAGCGGCCTTGCCGTGGGTACCCTTTTTCTGGTGGCAAGATGCGTGGATGCGGTGACGGATATCACCATGGGCCGCATTGTGGATATGAGCCGTACCGGCCGGGATGGGAAATTTAAGCCCTGGCTGCGCAGGATGAGCGCGCCGGTGGCGCTGGCAAGCTTCCTTATGTACCAGTCCGGCCTTGCAGGCGCCTCCATGCCGGTAAAAATGATTTATATGTACGTAACCTATCTTTTGTGGGGAAGCATTTTTTATACGTCGATAAACATTCCCTACGGCTCCATGGCGTCCGCTGTCACCTCAGATCCGGATCAGCGAACCTCGCTGTCCACGTTCCGCGGTATCGGCGCGACGCTGGCAGGGCTGGTCATCGGGGTGGGGGCGCCTCTTCTTATTTATACGACGGACGCTGCGGGAAATCAGATCGTAAGCGGTCCGCGTTTTACAGCAGTGGCAGGCCTGTTTTCCCTGCTTGCCATTGTCTGCTATTTTATCTGCTACCGCTGCACTACGGAGCGGGTGCGTATGGACAGGATGGGGAACCGGGAAAATGCAACGCTGGCAAGAACCTTCCGTACTGTTTTTTCCAGCAGGGCCCTTCTGGCGATTATCGGGGCAGCCATCGGCCTTCTGCTGAGCCAGCTTTTAATCCAGTCCATGAACCAGTATCTGTATCTGGATTATTTCCGGAATACCAAAGTGCTTTCCGCGTTCAGCCTGGTTTCCACCGTGGTGTCGCTGGCCATTGCAGGCGTTACCGTCCCCCTTTCCAAACGCTTCGGGAAAAAAGAAGTGTCTGCGGCGGCCACCTGTTTTTCCGGCGTGGCCTACCTGATTCTGTATTTCATGCACATTACCAGCGCATGGCTGTATATGATTCTCTCTGTCATCGGATTTCTGGGAGTGAACCTGTTCAATATGGTGATTTGGGCGAATATTACGGATGTGATTGATGATCATGAGGTAAGGACCGGAAGCAGGGATGACGGTACGGTGTATTCTGTCTATTCCTTTGCCCGTAAAATAGGACAGGCGCTGGCCGGAGGGCTGGGCGGCGCTGCGCTGCAGGCCATTGGCTACGATGAGCTGGCTACGGTGCAGAACGCCAGGGTGGTGGAAGGCATTTATGCCACAGTCAACCTGATCCCCGCAGTCTGTTTCCTGGGCGTGGCAGCTATTCTTGCCTTTGCCTATCCATTGAGCAGAAAAAAGGTGGAGGAAAATGCCGCCATATTAAAAAAGAAAAGAGAAATGGAACAGCGCTCCTGAAAGGGGCGCTGTCTTTCAGATCCATCCCCCGTCAATGGTGATGATTTGCCCGGTCATATAAGCGGGCGCCGTTATAAGCTGGCCAGCCAGGGCGGCCACCTCCTCCGGCCTTCCGATTCTGTCTGCCGGAATTTCTTCGATGAGAGAGGCCATTTCTTCAGGGGCAAAGCAGCGGTTCATATCGGTATCGATTACCCCGCAGGCAATGGCATTGACCTGGATATTGCTGGGAGCAAGTTCTTTTGCCAGCGCCTTTGTAAGACTGTTGACCCCACCCTTTGAAGCGGAATAGGCGGCTTCCATGGAAGCGCCCGCCTGCCCCCATACCGATGAAATATTAATGATTCGTCCCTGCTTGGCGTGCACCATCAGCGGAATTGCCCTTCGGCAGGTATAAAAACAGCTGTCAAGATTGGTTGACATAACACGTTTCCACTGGGAAACGGACATATCGGAAAGAAGTCCGATGTGAGAGATGCCCGCATTATTAATCAGTACATCCAGGCGGTTCAGTCCGTCAAACAACCGATCCACAGTCTCCGGATCGCCCATATCGCCCTGGAAAATGTGACAGGAAATGCCGTATTTTTTTTCCAGGCCTCCGGCAAGCTCCTTCAACCGATCCAGTGAATTCAGGCAGGTCAGCGTAAGATCAAAGCCCTGCCTGGCCAGCTCTTTGGCTATAGCTTCCCCGATCCCGCGGGAGGCTCCGGTAATTAATGCTTTCTTTCTCATAGGGTTCTCCTTTTATGAACTTGGTGTCTTCCTATTGTAACATATCCTGAGGAAGGTTGAAAGCTGCGGCCGAAACCGGTATAATGGAAACAACGGCTGGATAAGCTTACAATAAAGAATGGTAAAGGGGTAGTGATTATGCATGATTTGATAATTATCGGTTCCGGTCCTGCGGGGCTGAGTGCTGCGGTATACGGAAGAAGAGCCGGATTTTCCACGTTGGTAATAGAGAAAAATCCCATGAGCGGAGGTCAGGTGCTCAACACCTATGAGGTGGACAATTATCTGGGGCTGCCCGGAATCAACGGTTTTGACATGGGGATGAAGTTCAGGGAGCATGCGGAAAAAATGCAGGCGGAATTCATGGAAGCGGATGTGCTTGGCGTGGAGGATTCCGAGGATTGCAAGCTGGTGAAAACAGCGGAAGGGGATTTTGAGGCCAGGGCGGTTATTATAGCCTCCGGCGCTTCCCACAGCCATCTGGGCGTGCCCGGAGAAGAGGAACTGAGCGGAATGGGCGTTTCCTACTGCGCCACCTGTGACGGCGCTTTTTTCCGGGGTAAGACGGTAGCGGTGATAGGCGGCGGAGACGTGGCGGTTGAGGATGCCATTTTCCTGGCCAGAGCCTGTGAAAAGGTATATCTGATTCACCGCAGGGACAGTCTCAGGGCGGCACAGTCGCTGCAGAATACCATGCTGGCGCTGCCCAATGTGGAGGTTTGCTGGGACAGTGTAGTGGAAAGCATCAACGGCGACGGCCAGGTAAGCTCTCTTACCATGCTGCATAAACCGAGCGGAGAGCGGCGGGAACTTCCTCTTCAGGGCGTTTTTATCGCAGTTGGCATTAAACCCAATTCCGAAAGCTTTATCTCCAACATTGCATCAGATGAAAAAGGCTACCTTATCGCGGGCGAGGACTGCACAACCAGTATGCCCGGCGTATTTGCCGCAGGCGATATCCGTACCAAGAAGCTGCGCCAGATTGTAACCGCCGTGGCGGACGGGGCCAATGCGGTGGAGGGCGTACAGGAATATTTCCTGCAGTAATATTGTAATTGGTAACTGTTCAGTACCACTCACAGTTACCGCTAAAATCCATCCTAAATCGCCTTTGGCGATGGATTTTAGCACTCCTGAATCACTTTCTTACGGTCAGCGCAAAACGCTGGCCTGCTGAACAGTTATTGTAATTGTTCAGTACGGCGTATCTTCTTGAATGGCTCTTGTATTCAAGAAGCATCGGATGTTCATCCAATGTAAATTTTAAATATTACGTAACAACTTTTATTGTTAATTATTGCCAGTATGTAATATAAAATCTGTAAAATTCAAAAAATGTTCACAATTTGGAAAGGAAGGCTGAGTGCCTTCCTTTCCTTGATTTTATGCGGTTTTGCAGGCTTTTTCTCTTTAGAATCGCTTTTTGTGTAAAGGTTGACAAAAAATGGCGGCGGTGGTATAGTTAACAACAGATGTAATAATTTCGTAACAAATGTAACAGTTCAAATGATTTTTTGGAGGAACTCATGAAATATACACGCGTGAAAGCTGTAACATGTGCAATCACTGCTTCCGCAGTAATATTTGGTACAGCTGCTATGCAGGCAAGTGCAACCGGTGTATCTTATGAACTTCCGGCAGCAGGCATCGGCCTGACGCTGGATGAAGGCAGTTCCCTCACAAGTGTACAGGAAGAAGCAGACCAGAGCGAAAAGGCTGCACAGACTGTCCAGACCGCACAGGAATCCTCAGAGGTAACATCTGTGGATATCGAAACCGGAATGACAGGAGCAGGAGAATCATCCATTGACGCACAGGTTGATTCCCATATCCAGGAACAGCAGACAGAGGCGGCGATTACCAATGGTATTGGCGTGGCAAGCGTACTGGATGCGGTGGAAGCTCCTGAAGCCGAAGCATCTGTGTCAGACGTGGTTCTGACAATCGGCGAGGATGCGGTTCTGAGCGGACAGGCTACCGTGCAGGGAGAAGCTCTTGCACAGTCGAAGACAATTGTTGAACCTGTAGACCTGAAGGAAACACAGACTGCCAAATCAGAGACAACCCAGACACCTGAACAGGAGCAATCCTCACAGGCAGTTAATAATAGCCAGGAAAAAGAATCCGAACCGGAAAAGGAAGAAAGCAGGGAATCTGAATCCCAGACCGAAACCTCTTCCGAAGAAGAGTCAAAGAAGGAAACCGAATCCTCTGCTCAGACCGAATCTTCATCAGAAGCTTCTTCTGAGACTAAGACGGAAGCTTCCTCTGAGGCAACAACAGAAACCTCATCTGAGACAACAACGGAATCTTCTTCTGAAACAACTACAGAGACTTCAACGGAAACAACCACTGAGACCACGACCGAAACAAGCAGTGAGACAACAACAGAAACTACAACAGGGACAAGCACAGAGGCAACAACGGAAACCGCTTCCCAGGCACCTTCGGAAACAGCAACGGAGTCTGCAGCAACAGAAACTTCTTCTGAAGCTTCCGCAGAAGCAGCTCCGGCAGCAGAGACAACCTCTGCGGCAGCAGCCGTTTCATCACACGGTGAATCAGTTGCGGATTTCGCAGTGCAGTTTGTCGGCAACCCTTATGTATATGGCGGGACAAGCCTTACAAACGGTGCGGACTGCTCCGGTTTTGTAATGAGCGTATATAAGAACTTCGGTGTTTCCCTTCCTCATTCCTCATCTGCAGACAGAAATGTAGGCACGGATGTAGGCGGACTGGAAAATGCACAGCCCGGAGATATCGTATGCTATACCGGCCATGTGGGAATCTACATCGGCGACGGACAGATCGTACATGCCAGCACGGCAAGCACCGGAATCAAGATTTCTGAGGCGGATTACAGAACTCCTGTGGCAGTAAGAAGAGTTCTTCCCTGAGAAATAAATAATAATGAAAAGTAACAGAGGATATGTTCTTAGGAGCATATCCTTTTTGTTATGCAGAAAGAGTGGGTGATGGTGTTTGCCTGTCAGGAAAAAAATGCTCCGGAAGCGTACCAAAGAAGCTCATCAGGTTTGCGCTTCCCCTCCTGTTAGCCAGCCTGCTCCAGTCCTTTTACAGTATTGTGGATATGGATATGCTTGTTGTGAGGAATATAGCACGTGAAACGGGGCTTGTGGCAATCAGTAATGCTTCCATGTTGAGTTTTGTCATTAACTCCGTCTGCATCGGCGTTACAATGGGCGGAACGGTTTTAATTGCCCAATATAAAGGTGCGGAGGAACAGCAGGGGCAGACAGTAACCGTTTGGAACATTTGGCTGCAATGCTGAATTACTTTGGTGTATCCGTTGCTGCAGCATCCGGTGTAGGGCTTAAAATAAATACGTTTGCAGGAATGCCCTGCTGGACAATAGGGCAGGCGGTTTCACCGATTCTGCCGGTTGTCACAGGTCTGATTTACTTTAAGCGCAAGTCCTGGGAAAGCAAAAAAATGATACATCACAGGACATGAAAAGCAGTCTGGCACGCCGTTTGCAGAGGGATGGCAGGAGACAGATTTTTTTCAAAAATCAGTTAAAAATATATTATTGTCTGACACTTTCAAAATTATCTGAAAAGGCACTGAATTTACCCGGATTGTAGATTCTGCACAAAATTTGTCGAAGTATGTAGAAATAAGAGTTTTTTAACCACAAAGTTATCCACACAGAAAAAGCGGTATTTTTGGGGATTATGGAGTTATACACGAACTTATACACATTATCCACAGGTTGAGAAAATATTTCAGTGCTGTTCGTAAGAACGTAAAATGGAACGGGTGTTTTGGCAAGTTCCACGAATTTTACAAAATAATTACAAAGTTATGTCATTTCACATTGACAGAAACAATTATAAATTTTCAGTTAAAATTCTGAAAACATTGCATGCCGGTGTGGGGATATGTTATAATCCAAATAAGGACAAAAAGATATGCCGCAGGATGTGGACAGGCAATATGGTCTTTGTTCCTAATATGAAACAGAAGGGATGATCGGCATGAAATTCATTATCAGCGGAAAGAACATCGAAATAACACAGGGGCTTCGCAGCGCAGTGGAATCGAAGATTGGCAAGCTGGAAAAGTACTTCACCCAGGACACGGAAGTACATGTAACGCTGAGCGTTGAGAAAGACAGACAGAAGATTGAGGTGACAATCCCGGTAAAAGGCAGTATTATCAGGTCGGAGCAGACAAGCAATGATATGTATGTATCCATCGACCTGGTTGAAGAGGTAATTGAGAGACAGCTTAAGAAATATAAGAATAAAATTACGGACAAGCATCAGTCAGGCGGCAACTTCCAGCAGGCTTTTATTGATAAGGATTATCCGGAAGAAGAGGAGATCCAGATTGTCAGAACCAAGAAATTCGACATTAAGCCGATGTATCCCGAAGACGCATGTATCCAGATGGAACTTCTGGGACATAATTTCTTTGTTTTCTTCAATGCGGAAACAGAGCAGGTGAACGTAGTGTATAAGAGAAAAGGCAATACCTACGGATTGATTGAACCGGAATATTAAGAGTTAAGCAAGTGAGATAGAAAAGGGGGCCGCGCCCCCCGGGATCGATGGATCACCGGGGGCGCGGCTTTTTTTGAAAAGAAAGAGAAACGGTACATTATAAAAAAGCAAAAAAGATTAATATTATTGACAAGCAAAATAGAGTGATATATTATTAGTAAAAATGATGAATAAATAGCCTTAAAAAACAGTGTAAATTACAAGTTTGGACAAATTATAAAAGAGGTTTTATGGAAAATTCTGATTTTTGTATTATGATTTGGGTTAAACCAAATGCATAAATTGTATAAAATATACAAAAATATAAAAATTACCTGATTGTTGATATTTACCAAAGGTTTTGCCGAAAACAAAGAAATGAGGTGCTGTAAAATTATGAATCAGGAGAATAAAGAAATTGCGGACATCCTGCGCAGAGAAGTAAAGCAGCTGCAGTCCGACCGGCTGATTAAATTGGAGTCGGAAAGAAAACTCGAACGGAGGCTTATGGTTGGCAGGCAGCGTATCCGGGAAGTAATTAATCAGCTCGTATCCGAAGGGCTTCTTATCAAATATGAAGGGAAAGGCACATATGTCACACCCATTGTTAAAAATAAATACATAAATCTTATATGTTCTCCCAGCATCAAACTTAATGATCCCTTTTATAACAGGATGCTTATGGAGCTGACTGGCTATTCGGCAAAAAATAGCGTAAACATGATTCCATTGACTTTGGAAACGCTGGAAAACGGTGATATGATTTCACCGGTCCTTATGATTGGTAAGTTTGAAGAAGAAAATCTGCAGAAAATAAAAAAAATATACCCCCATATCATTTCTTTTGAAAATTATCCTAATCATGATGATTTTGCACAGATATATTTCGATCATTTTAAAATCGGTATGAATGCAGCTAAGGTTTTGAGTGGCTATGGACATAAGAAGGTAATACATATCACTGGGCCTGGTACTTATGCCTCAGCTCTTTACCGTAAGAACGGTTTTATCAGAGGGGCAAGAAAAAATGGGATTGAGAATGTAATTCTGGAAAGCAAAATGAACTTCAGGGGAGGCTACGATCTTGCAGAACGGGTGGCTAATCTGGTCATGTTTCATAAATACACGGCGATATTTGCAGCAAATGACTGGATGGCGATTGGATTAATTCAGGCGTTGAGGACAAAAGGAATTGAAGTTCCGGATCAAGTTTCCGTGCTCAGTGTAGATAATATACCGTTGGCAGGGCAGTTTGCTCCAGCATTAACAACCTATTCTCTGGATGCAAATATGATGATTGCAGAATGCTTTTCATTGATGGATGCTGTGGATAACCGTATGGAAAGCAATGATGTTGAGGAGCAGAAGTTCCATAAGAGAATAATTCTGCAGCCGGTGCTGATAACCAGGGATACACTTAAAAAACGGGAGGAACAGCCTCATCCCGGCAGCTGATTTATAAGCCTGGCTGTATGATGGAAAAAAGAATGTCCTTCCCCTGAAAGAGACAGGACCGTGTTAATTGTGGCATGTTATTTTACAGATAGGCGTACAGTGACCGGAATAGGGGATTAAAAATCGGATTTCCTGCTGCAGGCAGCGGGGAACCTGACCCTTGCGGTAATTGCCAGGCAGAGAAGGGAACCTTTGGTTTTCAGCATAGTTGGCAGTCTGGCTGGTGATACCCGGGTAAATATAAATTAAAAAAGCGGAGGAAAAGCGGATGAACAATCAAGTAAATGTAAAGGTGGATGCAGGTGTTTCTATAGGGGTACAGGAACATCTCTGGCGTTACATAGGCTATGACGAGTGCAACTATACTTATATCCCTGAGGGAGTGGATTTATTGAAAAAATTTGCTGCACTGGGAGATGCACCCTATTATTTCAGGACCCATTTCATGTTCTGTACGGGCAACTGCCATGGAACTTATAAATTCGGTTCCACCAATATTTATTGGGAAAACGAAAAAGGGGAGCCGGTTTATGATTTTACCTATTATGACTATATCATAGACGCATTTCTTAGTACCGGAAACAAACCCTTTATAGAGCTGGGCTTTATGCCAATGGATTTGGTGGATACCAATTATCTGAGACCGGCAGCGGGCAACTGGGAAAAATACGGACGATATAAAGAGGTAGGCTGGACCTGCCCTCCGAAGGATTATGATAAATGGCATGATTTCATTAAGGCGGTTGCGTCCCACCTGGTGGAAAAATACGGGGCGGAAGAGGTAAAGAGCTGGTATTTCGAGCTTTGGAATGAGCCGGATATTTTCTATTGGAGCGGGACTGCGGCGGAATACTGCAAGTTATACGACTACACGGAGCATGCGGTGCATGAGGTGCTTCCGGAATTAAGGCTGTCAGGCCCTGCGGTAACCGGTATTTTTGAGGGCGGCCATGCGCAGAAGTTTTTCCGCTTTTTCCTGAACCACTGCAGGGACGGTGCGAATTTCTGTACGCAGGAAAAGGGAACACGGCTGGATTTCATTACCTTCCATGTTAAAGGCGGCGGCTTCCCGTTTGAAATGCATGCTCCCAAGGCCGTGCCTTCCGTAGAAAGCCTGGTGCATCAGGTGAAGCTGGGGCTGGATATCATTCAGGAGTACGGCTACCAGGACTGCGAGGTGGTGCTTTCAGAGGCGGACCCGGACGGCTGGGCAGCGGGCGGCATCTATGACAATGCCAACATGATTTTCAGAAATACGGAGTATTATGCGACCTACGTTGCTTCCACCTATGAAAAAATCGATCAGCTCAGCAGCCAGTACGGCATCCGGGTAAGGCCTCTTGCATGGGCATTCATGTTCCCGGGAGAAAGGTGTTTTGAAGGAACCAGAACTTTTACCACACAGGGAATCGATAAAGCTGTATTCAATATGTTTAAAATTTACGGCTCTCTGGGAAACGAAAAGCTTTCCTTTGAAAGCGATGGCACAAAGAAGCTTGAATTCCTGAAGGAGCCTGAAATCGGCGTAAAAAATCACAGCCAGTACACAGGCGAGGGCGAGGATACGGATGTGGCGGGCTTTGCCGTAAGAGGGAAAAACGGGGAAATCCAGATTGTTATTTACAGCCACTGCAACGACCGTGACAAGGTGGAGGATCAGAAAATCAGCTTGACGGTGGATGGGATCGGTGAAAAAGAGGTGAAGATCAGACATTACCGCATTGATTCCGAGCATTCCAACCCGTATGCGGAATGGGTGAGACAGGGCAGCCCGCTGTTCCCGGAAGGAGAGCAGTATGATGCAATTAAGGCAAGAGACGGCCTGGAGAAGCTGTGTGAGGATGAAACGGCTGCGGTTAACGGAGCCCTCAGCCTGGAATTCAGTCTGCCGGCGCATGCAGTCTCTTATCTGGTAATTGAGTAAAGCATTTGGCCGCGGGAAATGCCGGCCGTAAGAAAAGGTCAGCCGCAAGGAAATGCCGGCCATAAGGAAATACTGGCCATAAGGAAATGCCGGCCATAAGGACACATAACAGGCTGCCAATTGGGACAGCTTCAGCTTCCGGCCTTTTGCAAAAGGGCCGGAAGAAAAAGGGGGTAAAAAAATGAGCATGGATTTAAGCGGAAAAACACTGGGGATTATCCACGCATCCCATATTACAATTCAGGCGATGGAGCCTTATATCAGGGAATATATTCCTGAAGTGGAAATCATGCATCTGTGTGACGATACGATCCAGCGGGATAACATTAAGGCAGGGGCAGGCGTTATCCCCAAGGTTAACTATTTTAAATTTGCCCAGTATGCGCATAATCTGGAGGAAGCCGGCGTGGATTTAATCCTTTTGGCCTGTTCCACATTCAACTATGCGGCGGAGCTTGGCAGGCCACTTGTAAATACGCCTATTGCGCAGATTGACCGTCCGATGATGGAGAAGGCTGTCAGGACGGGAAAGCGGATCGGCCTGCTGGCGACGCTTGCCACAACGGTGCCGTCCTCGGAAAGGCTTCTGGATATCGCGGCGGCGGAGGCGGGAATGCAGATAGAGCGGAAAACGGTTTTATGCAGCGAGGCCTTTGAAGAGTATTCCAAAGGAAATATTGCCAGGCATAACGAGATACTGGTGGAGGCAATCGACAGGCTTTCGGAGGAGGTGGACTGCATCGTCATGGCGCAGCTGTCCATGTCCGCGCTGGCGCCGTTTTTAAAGGATACCAGGGTGCCTGTGTACAACAGCGGTGAGACAGGGTTCTTAAGAGTCCGGGAAATGCTTGAGAACATGGAATAAGGAGGGGACCGGCAATGCTTAATCAGGAGAAAAAGCAGGAACTGGAAATACAGGCCAGGGAAATCAGGAAAGACATTGTAACGATGATCGGTGTGGGGAAGGCAGGACATCTGGGAGGCTCCTGTTCGCTGGCGGATATTGTTACGGTTCTGTATTTTTATAAAATGAGGCATAACCCGGCGCAGCCGGACTGGAAGGAAAGAGATCGTTTCCTGCTGAGTAAAGGGCATGCGGCGATTGTCCAGTATGCCGCTTTGATGGAATGCGGCTATTTTGACAAGGAAGCCTATATCCATACGCTGAAAAAGCTGGGAAGCCGTCTGCAGGGACATCCTGACATGAGAAAGCTTCCGGGCATTGAAGCCAATACAGGCTCTTTGGGACAGGGGGTATCCCTGGCGGCGGGACTGGCGGCAGGCCTTAAGCTTGACGGGCTGGACGCTAAGGTCTATGTGGCGGTAGGAGACGGCGAGCTTGCGGAGGGGCAGCTGTGGGAGGCATTTATGGCGGCTTCCAATTTTAAACTGGACAATCTGCGTGTCATTATTGACAGAAACGGGCTGCAGGCAACCGGAAAGACCATGGATCGGTTCCGGATTGGCAGTATTGAGGATAAGATGCGTTCCTTCGGATTTGAGGTTATGGTAATTGACGGCCATGATATGGGACAGATTGCCGATGCTTTTGACAAAGCGGATGATATCAGGGAAAAACCGGTCTGCATCATAGCCGATACCGTAAAAGGAAAGGGAATTCCGTTTGCAGAAGGGGTCGCAGCCTTCCATAATGGAACGCTTACGCAGGAGCAGTACGAAGAAGCGCTGCAGGCTTTAGGCTGTGTCAGCAGAACGGAGGCGTAAAATGGGGGTACATAATCAGAGAAAAGAATACGGCAGCATGCTGGTGGAGCTGGGAAAGAAGAATCCGGATATCGTGGTGCTGGAAGCGGATCTGGGAAAATCCACCATGAGCTGTATGTTTGAGGAAGCATTTCCGGACAGATATTTTGAAATGGGGATTGCGGAGCAGAATATGACAAGCTTTGCGGGAGGCCTTGCGCTGGCGGGAAAGGTGCCGTTTACCAACACGTTTGCCGTTTTCGCCTCAGGAAGGGCGTATGATCAGATCAGGCAGAGCATTGCAACGGCGAAGCTGAATGTTAAAATCGTAGGATCCAGCTCCGGTATGTCGGATTTCGGAGATGGTGCGACGCACCAGTCCATAGACGACGTGGCAATTATGAGCGCAATTCCCAATATGACGGTATTCACGCCATGCGACGGGCTTGAGGTGCGCCGGGCGGTTGAGGCTGCTGCGCAGCTGGAAGGCCCCTGCTACATCCGGCTGTGCAGAAATGATCTGGAGGATATTTTCCCCGCTGATGCAGCCTACAGGATTGGTGAGCCTGTGGTTTTGCGCGAGGGGACGGATGTGACGGTTTTTACCCATGGAATTATGGCGCATGAAGCGCTGAAAGCGGCCGCAACGGCAGAGAAAGAAGGGATCAGCGTAAGCGTGGTCCACATCCCCACCATCAAGCCGCTCAATGAGGAGGCGGTAAGAACCCTGTCGGCCGGGAAAAAGGGCGTTGTAGTCTGCGAAGAATGCAGCATTCGCGGCGGGTTGAATATGCTGGTCAGCTTTGCCCTCAGGGGAAGCGGCATTCCCATGGAAAGCGTCGCTGTCATGGATGTATTCGGGCAGTCCGCGTCCTCCCATGAGGAACTGCTGGAATATTATGGGCTGGATGCAAAGAGCATATATAGGAAAATCAGAAAGGCAGCGGGAAAACAGGAAATATAGCCGGATTGGGACTATTTACGGGACAGGCGGCGGAAAGCTGCAGAGCAAGGAGGGAATTTGCAAATGAAAATAGGTTTTATCGGTCTTGGAATCATGGGAAAACCCATGGCTAAAAATCTGCTGAAGGCAGGGTATGAGCTGAATATATGCGATATCAACAAGGATGCGGTGGCTGATGTAGCCGCCTCCGGCGGCAGGGCATACGATACGCCCAGGGAAACGGCGGCAGAAAGCGATATCATCCTCACCATGCTTCCCAACTCCCCTCATGTAAAAACTGTAATTGAAGGGAAGGACGGCGTCCTGGAAGGCATGAAGCCGGGAACGATCCTTGTGGATATGAGCTCCATTGATCCGAACGTTTCCATAGAGCTGGAAAAGGAGGTGGCGGCGGCCGGCGGGGAAATGCTGGATGCACCGGTGAGCGGAGGAGAACCCAAGGCGGTGGATGCCACGCTTTCCTTTATGTGCGGCGGAAAGCAGGAGGTGTTTGACAGGGTAAAGCCGATTTTGGAGAAGATGGGCTCCTCTATCGTTCTTGTAGGGCCAGTGGGAAGCGGGAATATGACCAAGCTGGCCAATCAGATTATTGTGGCGGTAAATATTGCCGCATTGTCTGAGGCCCTGGTTCTGGCCACGAAATCCGGCGTAAATCCGGAGAATGTCTACAAGGCTATCCGCGGCGGGCTGGCAGGCAGTACGGTTATGGACGCCAAGGCGCCGATGATGCTGGACCGTAATTTTGATCCGGGCTTCCGTATCGAGCTTCATATCAAGGATCTGACGAATGCGCAGAATGCGTCCAAGGCCGTTGGCATGGAACTGCCCATGACGGACAGGGTGCTTGATATGATGAAAAAACTCCAGGAAGAGGGGCTTGGAAAATGTGATCACGCAGCGGTGCTCCGTTATTATGAGGAACAGGAAAATATAGAGGTGAAACGCTGATTAATTTCGGCGATGGCTGTGAAGGGACGGAACAGTTATAAACGCTGACTGTTCCGTCAGGAAGGGGAAGGCTATGAAACTGGGATGCTGCCTGAATATGCTGGGGGACAGCAGCGAACCGATTGGCCGCAGATATATGAATTTGCTGTACCGGGAGGGGTATGATTACATGGAGCTTCCGCTGGCGCAGATAATGGAGCTTTCGGAGGCTGGATTTGAGGAGCTTCTTTCACAGATACAGGAGTCGGGAATTCCCTGTGAATGCTGCAATAATTTTTTCCCGGCTTCGGTAAGGCTGACAGGGGAGGAAGCTGATCCGCCCAAAATCAGCGAGTATGTAAAAGGGGCAATGGACAGGGCGGTCCGGCTGGGAGCGAAAATAATTGTATTTGGCAGCAGCGGCGCCAAAAATGTGCCGGAGGGGTTTGATTATCGCAGGGCTCTCTGCCAGACGGCAGATGCACTTCGCATCATTGACGCTTTTGCGCTGCCCGCGGGAATCCGCATCGCCATCGAGCCGCTCAACCGCAGGGAAAGCAATATTATATGCAGCCTGGAGGAGGGAGCGCTTCTGATGAAGGAAGCGGACAGGTCTTCCATCCGCCTGCTGGTGGATTATTATCATTTTATGATGGAAAAGGAGAACCTTGAGACTCTTGGCGCGCTGACGGAGGATATCATACATGTGCATTTTGCAGAACCGGCGGGGAGAAGCTTCCCTACAGCGGAACAGGAAGCGTACAGGGAATTTTTCACCGTTTTAAAAGAGAAGGGATACGACGGCAGGGTGAGTATTGAGGCTTATGGGAAGGAGCCGGAGAAGGAGCTTGAGAAGGCGGTTTTTATAAGAAAATACTTGTAACTGTCAGGGATGGGACAGGTTTAAATATTTTTGATAAGCTCTATTGACGCCGGCATATGGGGAAGTGGGTATGGATATAAAAAAAGTGGTTTTGATTCCGGATTCCTTCAAAGGGACGCTATCATCCACCAGGGTCTGCGAAATTATGGACAGCAGCATAAAACGCCGATTCCCGGATTGCGAGGTGATACAGATCCCGGTGGCGGACGGAGGGGAGGGCACGGTGGACTGCTTCCTGCAGGCTGTGGGCGGCAGAAAACGGACGGTGCGGGTGCCCGGCCCCTTCCTGGATCCGGTGGCAGGTTTTTACGGAATCCTGGAGAACGAAGAAAGAACAGCTGTCATTGAAATGGCGGCATGCGCCGGCCTTCCGCTGGCGGAGGGCAGGGAGAACCCGGAAAAGGCCAGCACCTATGGGGTGGGCGGGCTGATTGCGGATGCGCTGGAACAGGGCTGCAGGGAATTTGTGCTTGGCCTGGGCGGGAGCGCGACAAATGACGGCGGCTGCGGCATGGCGGCCGCGTTGGGAGTGCGTTTCCTGAATAAGGAAGGAAAGCCTTTTCTGCCTGTGGGCGGGAACCTTTTGGAGCTTTGCCGCATCGATATGTCGGGACTTCATCCCGCCTTGAAGGAATGCCGGTTTACCGCCATGTGCGATATTGATAATCCCATGTATGGCCCGCTGGGCGCCGCCTGTATTTTCGGCCCCCAGAAGGGGGCGGATGAAGCCATGGTAAAAAGGCTGGATGCAGGGCTGCGGCATCTGTCCGGTGTGCTGGCAAGGGATCTGGGCAGGGATGTTTCCGGGCTGCCGGGCGCAGGAGCGGCGGGTGGCATGGGAGGCGGCGCAGCGGCCTTTTTGCAGGCGCAGCTGCGTTCCGGCATTGAAGTGGTTCTGGACACTGTCCGGTTTGATGAAAGGATAGAGGGGGCAGACGTTATTTTTACCGGAGAAGGAAGGCTGGACTGCCAGAGCCTGATGGGCAAGGTAGTGGGAGGCGTGGCGCAAAGAGCAAAACGCAAAGGGATTCCGCTGGTGGCGGTAGCGGGGAGCATTGATGAAAACACAGGGGATATCTACACCTCCGGCGTCAGCGCCGCATTCAGCATAACGAGGAAGCCCGTCCCGTTCAGGGAGGCGCGTAAGTCCAGTGAAGAAAATCTGGCGTTTGCCATGGATAATATCTTACGGCTTCTGGCAATATCGGAAGGAAACAAAGCCGGGACAAAAGGGTGAGACGGGGCCATGAGAGGAAGGCGGTGCCGTGAGAACAGGGCGGCGCCGTGAGAAGAAGGCGGAGCCGGAGTTAATGCCAGAGGCATAGCCGCAGGTTAAAGGACTTAGCGGGCCTGTTCCTGCATATATTGGATAGAAAAGACCTTTGGAGCCGCCATGAAACGCTGCGGAAAATTAAAACATGCAATTTTAATAGAGATGGTGCTTATCCTTCTGCTGCTTGCGGTCAGACAGGCCGGAGGAAGGCCTGCAAGCGTGAACTCAGATTCTGTGCTGATGGAGGAAAATGCAGAGGAAGAAACGGGAAAAGACTATATTAAGTGGGTGGACTTCAATGTTTCCTGTGAAGCCCTCAGTCAGGCCTATGAGACGGACGTGGATACCTACAGGGAGGATTATCACATTGAC
Organism: Eisenbergiella massiliensis; assembly: GCF_003435485.1. Taxonomy (NCBI): domain Bacteria; kingdom Bacillati; phylum Bacillota; class Clostridia; order Lachnospirales; family Lachnospiraceae; genus Eisenbergiella; species Eisenbergiella massiliensis. The sequence continues at coordinate 109,728 of NZ_QVLV01000010.1, read as the reverse complement.
TGGATTTCCCTGCTGGCCTATACTGCGGCCAGGAACGGCGGCGAGTTTGGAAAACAGGCACTGAAGGATATGGATGCCCTGACGGAAAAGATTAAAAACGGGGAAACCACTCTGGAAGAGGCGACGGCGGATCTGAAGAACTATGATTATTTCCGCGAAGCCTACGATGCCGCGCTGGGCGGTATGGTAGGCGAATTCCTGCTGCAGGAGCAGGATGAATCCGGGAATCTGGTATGGAAACGGAAATATGGCCTGAAGGCCTATTCACCCATTGCCAAGGGTTTCCCCTATACCGACTATGATGATTTCGGCTCTTCCAGAAGCTATGGTTACAAGAGGCCGCACCTGGGGCACGACATGATGGGCCAGATTGGCACCCCTGTGGTGGCTGTGGAATCAGGATATGTGGAGGTGATGGGCTGGAACCAGTACGGCGGCTGGCGTATCGGCATCCGCAGCTTTGACGGAAGGCGCTATTATTATTACGCCCACCTGCGCCAGGATTATCCGTTCGCGGAAGGCCTGGAGGAGGGCAGCGCGGTGACTGCCGGCGACATCATTGGCTACATGGGCCACACCGGGTATTCCAAAACAGAAAATGTGAACAACATTAAAACCGTCCATCTCCATTGGGGGCTGGAGCTGGTTTTTGACGAATCCCAGAAGGAATCGGACAACGAAATATGGATTGACTGCTACCAGCTTTCCCGCTTCCTCTATCTTAACCGCTCTGAGGCGGTGAAGGTGGATGACAGCAAGGAGTGGAAGCGGGTGTACGACATGGAGGATCCGGCGGTGGAAAAATACCTGGAGGAGCATGGAGACGCTGTTTCCGGAAATTCGGTTTCCGGGAACGGGGTGTCGGAGAATGGTTTGGAATAAGGGAAGCGTAATTGTATTTTTATTCCCGCGAGCAACGAGCCAAGTAGCCATGCTTGCATGGATATTTGACCACTGCATTTAATATTTTTGTCTGCCAGTCGCTGCGGGAGGGAGGAATTCCCTTTGCAATCAAAACGGAACGCCCCAACAAGGAAACCATCGCTGCGATGCTGGAGGCGGAAAGGATTGCGAAAGATCAGTCGGTAAAGGGCTACACCGATTTGGATGAACTGTTCGCAGGACTGAAGAAATGAGAGAAACCAAACTGACCGTAAAACCCACCACATAATTAAATGTTCTGGTATTGACCCTGGTCCGCACCGGGACACATGCTGATTTGTTTGGATAATAGAAACTGCACCGCCGCCGTATGGGAAAATTTTGCCTGTGCGGCGGTTTTTCCGTGTCCGGCATTTCCGCAGCCTTGGCACTGATCCGGTTTAAAAGAGTCATAGAACTGCAGGGCTATATTCATTAATTCCCTAAAGGTCATAAAAAGACAGTCAAAAAGCCAATGACTATTTTCTCCCTGCATATTACAATAACCTGTATAAGGAAATCAAACACCCCGCCGCAGGCAGCGGCCATCAAGCATGAAGCAGTAATAGGAGAAAAAACACATGAAGCTGACAAATTTAAAAGTGAATCATCTGAAGAACCCGCTGGGCTTTTGCGTAAAAAACCCGTCCTTTTCCTTCCAGGTGGAGGAAAGCACCGGCAGGCATCTGAAATCGGCCAGAATCAGGGTATCCAGGACGGAGGATATGACCGATCTGGTATATGACAGCGGAGAGAGGACGGATATTTCCTCCCTTTCCTTTATCCCTGAACAGGAATTTGAGGGCGGCATCCGTTATTATTGGGATGTTTGCGCAGAGGCGGATAACGGGGATACCGGCATCAGCAGTGTTGCCTGGTTTGAAGGCGGCTGCGGGGAAGAGGAATGGAGCGCGGACTGGATTGCTTCCCCTCTGGATAAGAAAATCCAGCCGGTGATGTACCGTGAATTCACACTGGACGCCCCGGTATCTGAGGTTGCCTGCGCCAGGCTTTACATAACAGGGCTGGGCGTATATGAAGCCGGCCTGAATGGGGAAAAGGCCGGTGTGGAATATCTGGCGCCTTTTTACAACGATTACCGTTTCTGGATACAGTACCAGACCTATGATGTGACACAGCTGCTTTGCCCGGGAGAAAATGTGCTTTCCGTCATTCTTGGGGACGGCTGGTACAAGGGCAGGTTCAGTTACCTGGATGAAGCGAGGGTGACGGAAATTTACGGCGATAAATTCCTTGCCGCCGCACAGCTTCTGATTACCTACAAGGACGGCTCACAGCAGAAAATAACAACGGATGAAAACTGGAAATGCCTTCCGTCGCCGGTTCTTTTTTCCAATATTTATGACGGTGAAGTCTATGATGCCAACAGGGATTTCCGGGACTGCTCCGGCAAAATCTGCGCCTGCGCGAAGGAAGAGGCCATGCCCGTCAGCAGGGCATCCGCGCCGAAAGCGAAGCTGACCGAGCGCCTGAGCGTTCCGGTGACCATCCATGAGAGGCTGCGTCCCGTCAGCCTCCTTATGACGCCGGCAGGGGAACAGGTTTTGGATTTCGGTCAGGAAATCACAGGCTGGGTGGAATTTGACTGTAAAGCGGAAAAAGGGACCCGGATTTATCTTCAATACGGGGAAATCCTGCAGGATGGCAATTTCTACAGGGACAACCTGCGCACCGCAAAAGCGGAATTCACCTACATTTCCGACGGCAGCAGCGCCCATGTGCGCCCGCATTTCACCTTCTATGGCTTCCGTTATGTGAAGGTGACCGGAATGACGCTTACCCGGGAAAATCTGGACAGCTTTGCCTTTGAGGCCTGCGCGGTTTATTCTGATTTGGAAAGAACAGGCCGGATCACCACAGCGAATGAAAAGGTGAACCGCCTGATAGAAAATACGCTTTGGGGACAGAAGGGAAACTTCCTGGATGTGCCTACAGACTGCCCGCAGCGTGATGAAAGGCTGGGCTGGACCGGAGATGCCCAGGTGTTCTGCCAGACGGCGTCCTATCATATGGATACGGCGGCTTTTTACCGGAAATACCTGAAGGATATGCGTTATGAGCAGCGGATCAACCAGGGCGCTGTACCTTTTGTCGTGCCGGATGTCCTTTCCGTGGCCCGTGAAAACATGGGGCAGGAAGCGCCGGATATGACGGCAAATACCTGGGGAGAGGCCGGTTCCTGCGCCTGGGGCGATGCGGCGACGATCATCCCCTGGACCCTGTACCAGTTTTACGGGGATACGGGCCTGCTGGCTGAAACCTATGAAAATATGAAGCAATGGACAGATTTCATCATCCATATGGATGAGACTTACTGCGGCGGCGGAAGGCTGTGGCAGGTAGGCTTCCATTTCGCGGACTGGCTGGCGCTGGATAATCCGGATAAGGACAGCTGCTTCGGAAGAACCGATCCTTATTATGTGGCTTCGGTCTATTACCTGTATTCCTCCCTGCTGACCGCAAGAGCGGCAGCCGTGCTTGGCAAAAAGGAGGACGAAGCTTATTATGGCAGGATTGCGCAGGAGGTCAGGGACGCTATCCGCAAGGAATATATTACGCCGGGCGGAAGGGTGGCGATCGATACGCAGACGGCGCTGGTGCTGGCGATTTATTTTGACATCATCCCGGTAGAGTTTATGGAAAAAACAGCGTCCCGCCTGAAAAAAATGCTGCAGGAGAACGGAATGCATCTGAATACCGGTTTTGTGGGGACCGCTTATCTCTGCCAGGCGCTCACAAAGGCGGGGCTGGTAAAAGAGGCCTATACGCTGCTTCTACAGGAGGATTATCCCAGCTGGCTGTACGAGGTGAACATGGGAGCCACCACCGTCTGGGAGAGATGGAATTCCGTTCTGCCCGATGGGAAAATCAGCGGCACAGGCATGAACAGCCTGAACCATTACGCCTACGGGGCTGTTTCCGAATGGATTTACAGAAGCGTCTGCGGTATTGCGCCGGATGAAACGGCTGTCGGCTTTAAAAAGGCGGTCCTGGCGCCCTGCCCGGACAGGAGGCTGGGCTGGGTGAAGGGAGAATTTTCCTCTACGGCCGGTGTTTACGAAAGTGAATGGGCATATGAAGAAGATGGCATCCGCTGCCAGGTCCGTATCCCCTTTGACTGCACCGCCCGGTTTATTGTGCCGGATGGAATGGTTCTGAAGGCTGTGGATGGCGCTGAGCCGGAAGCGCAGAAGGCACTTTCCCTGGAAAACGTGAAGTCCCTTACCCTGGAGGCGGGAAGCTATCAGCTTCTTATGCAGGAAGCTTAGAGCCTGTAATTCAGAGCCTGCAGCTTAGAGCCTGCGGCCGATTGACATCAGGCAAAAAGGAACCTATACTAACTGATATGGAATGGTTCATACAGCTGGAAAAATTTAGCCGCTGGCCATAGGAATCAATAGCGGCAGCAGGCGGCCGGCAAGAGTCTGGTTATCCGGGCTGTTATGATGCCGGCTACAAACAGGAAACGGGGGATTTTTGCATGCTTGACAAAGTATATGTGGTACATTTCAGTCCGGCGGGAAATACCAGGAAAGCCGCTCTGATGCTGGCCGGAGAGCTGGCGGTGCAGGTGGAGGAATATGATCTGACGCTCCCCTTGGGGGAACGGCGCAGCTTTGCACCATCGGATGTGGTGATTGCGGCGGGGCCGGTTTACGGCGGCCGGCTTCCCGGTGTGATGGCTGAAAGGCTTTCCCGTGTGCAGGGAAACGGCGCCTGGTTCATTTCCCTTGCGGTATATGGGAACCGGGCTTATGAGGATGCCCTTGCAGAGCTGGATGACAGGATGGAGCAGCAGGGCTTTTCCAGGCTGGCTTCAGCGGCTCTCGTTGCACAGCATTCCATCGTAACACAGCTGGCGGCAGGACGGCCGGATGGGCAGGACCGCAGGGAAATCGCCGAATTTGCCGGTGAGATTTTACATAAGCTGAAGACCCTGGCCGAAGGGAACAGGCCGGAGGAAAAAGCGACGCCGGGGAACCGTCCCTATAAAAGCTGGAAGCCCATGCAGGCCGTCCCTCAGATAGCAAAGGACTGTATCCGGTGCGGTCTCTGCGCACAAAAATGTCCCGTGGAAGCCATACCCGCCGGAGATCCGACGCAGACAGATCCGTCAAAATGTATTCTGTGCATGCGGTGCATTACCATTTGCCCGGAAAAAGCGAGAACTCTCCCTGCGCCGGTAACGGAGATGCTCAGCCAGAAGCTGGCGCCGTTCCTTTCTGTGAGAGGAAAAAACGAATGGTTTTTGTAAATGGCGGAAAAAAGTAACGGTTCAGACAAGCCTGCGCATTTGCTGCGCGGGCCGTACGGGTTCGTGGTGGCCGGGCATCCGGTCCATCGCGGGGAAAGGAGCAGGAAATGAATGAAACACTGAAGGTATTGACGGAGCGCAGAAGCGTGCGTTCCTATAAGGACGCGCAGGTGCCGGAAGAAACACTGCAGCAGATTCTTACGGCGGGAGAATATGCCCCCAGCGGCATGGGAATGCAGCCGGTGGTGATGGCGGTGGTACAGGATAAGGAAACTATCCGGCAGCTGTCCCGCATGAATGCGGCGGTGATGGGAAATGACAGCGATCCTTTTTACGGTGCGCCGACGGTGGTGGTGGTTTTTGCAGACAGCCGCAGGGGAACCTGTGTGGAGGATGGAAGCCTTGTAATGGGCAACCTGATGAATGCCGCTTTCTCCCTGGGTGTTGACTCCTGTTGGATCCACCGGGCCAGAGAGGTTTTCCAGACGGAGGAAGGAAAAGCCCTTATGAAAAAATGGGGACTTGGCGAAGAATATATCGGCATCGGAAACTGCATCCTGGGTTATGGCGACAAACCGCTTCCTCAGGCGAAACCGAGAAAAGAAGGCTTTGTCATCCGGGCATAACAGCGGGGATGCAAAGCAAGTATATGAATCTGTGAAGGAAACGCGGGCTGCCGGCGATGGGCAGCCCGTTTTTTTGCGTACCCGGAGGGCGCAGCTAAGATAAACTGATGTCAAAGGCAAACCGCATATCTTCTTCAAACCACTGTTTAAAATTGGTTCCCCACCGGTTGTTGTACAAAAGGAAAAAGAAGCCCTGGGAAAGCTCAGGCATGCTGTTGTCCGGCTGGTACAGCTTTTTACCGCCCAAAGACACAAGCGGCGCATCCGTCGGGGTGATATGGATCCTGCTGTCTGAGCCAGTATAGGACAGGTCCTGCACAACATGCAGCTGCCGGTTTCCGTTGGAAACCACATTGGAGGGGGAAAGGGCCGCGCCGCTTTTAACCATCTGCCAGCAGGAGGGATTTTCCACCTCCGGACGTATGCCAAGCCACAATGCTTCCGGGCTTCGCAGCGCATCCTTATCCTTCCAGAACAGTTCCAGATGGATATTTCCCTCGGTGAACCTGTATACGGCCATGGCCTCCCTGGGGCAGCCATACTGCTCGCTGGCCTCCGGAGGAAATATAAGGAAGATATACAGCTGTCCTCCGCTTACATGGATGGAAGCGGGGAAAGGACGGCAGGTACGATGTTGGATTTCAGGATGGTAGCGAAGTCCCGGTTTTCCGAAGTCAGGCTCCGCCCAGTGGAAGTTCTCCCCCAAATCCCGGCCGTATTCAAAATAACAGTCATCCACTTCCTTTCCGCCAAAGGTTTCATATTCCAGCAGACCGATGGCGCCAGACATTTCCCGTTTTTGTCCGTTGGCGCTGAAGGAAATATGCGTCAGCTCCCCGCAGGCGCCAACGGTTACCGTACAGGGGCCGGCCTGAAGGGGCGTATAGGCGCGGCAGGGCACGGCACAATCGGGCAGCGTCGGATAGGAGAAGGAAAAGGAAGCCTGCGCTTCTTTTTTCAACGCATCAGGCAGCGCCCCCAGGGCGCGGGTGATGTAGTCCCTCTGTTCCTGATGGGAGCTTTCAAACAGGGAATAGGAGGAGCACTGTCCGCCGCGGACCTTTTTGTAATCCTCCAGTTCGGGGAGCAGCGCCTGGAAGATATGCTGGTTCTGCGGAGAAAAAAGCGCGTAGGAGGTGATATCCTTTTTCCGGGCTTCGGCAAAGGCCTTCTTTTCCCAGTTGGTGAAATCAAGCAGGAATTTCTTGGTATCCATCCCCCAGGTGTGTTCGCAGATCAACAGGAGATTTTCCATCAGCGTATCATAGGCCGGGCTTTCCTGTGGAAGCCGGCCCTCAGCCAGCCATTTTTCCTTCAGGAGAAGCAGGCGTCTGTACCAGGATACCTTCAGGGGATCGCTGGCGGCGCCGTGAATCCAGGTATCGCCGATTTCCGCTTCCAGGACGGGCAGGCTGTCCCTCACCTGCCGGATTTCCTCCGCGAATTCATCAAGAGTGCCCGCTTCGATATGTGCCTGGGGATACTGCGCTGCCAGCCGGGCATACAGATGCTCCAGCTCTTCGGGAGAGGGCGGGGCGGAATTGTCATGGGCATGATAGAAAACGAGCGCGGCTCCATTTTCCAGTAGGGTGACATTCCCATATTCCGCGGCATAGTTAACTGTGATTTCTTTGCCGCCAAAACGCCAGCGAAACAGGGAGGGGACGGAGGGCACCCGGGAAGAGGCATTTACCCCGATATGGAGGAATTCAATCCCTGCGTCGGAAAGCGCGGGAACCAGGCCTATGGTATGTCCCGGAACGTCCGTCATTTTGGCAGCCAGCGTGGTGACGCCGAAACGGCGGTCAAGCGCCTGTGAAATGGAAAGATCATAATCCAGCAGCCGTCTGTCCATCAGCTCGGTATGGGTGGTGCAGGCCAGCCCGTGCCAGCGGATGAAGCCGGCGCGGATGGCCTGTTCCAGCCGGGCGCAGGCATCCGGTTTTGCATGCTCCAGATAATAGCGTATGAGGTAGGAGCCTACCGTCCAGACGAATTTTTTCTGCGCCCCGGTATTGACACGGAAAGCCAGCTCCACCGCTGCAGGGATAAAATCATCACAGTACCGGCGGAGCACGTCTTCCGCCAGCCCTGTAAAACCGATGTCCAGGTGGGTTTTAAATACCACAATAACCTTTTTTGCAGTAATATCCATATTTTAAGTAATTCCTCTCTTTTTTCAGCCAAAATAAACAGGATTGCTCAGCAGGGCCTTCATAGGGGGAAGGCCGGGCGCATAGCTGCGGTAAAGCTCCAGCCGGAGGAACAGCGCATCCGGATAATTACGCTTCAGCATCAGCTGTACCGCGCCCTTCGGCGCATTCAGGATTTCTGTATCCTTCTCTGTAATCAGGCGGATTTCATCCCCGGCCTGCAGGCCGGTAAAAAGAAGGGAAACCTCAGAGCCGCGGACAGCAAAATCCCCGAAGGAGGCGGCATTTCCATCCATGCCCTCGGCCTGCAGGTCGGCCATCGGCCCGGAGGGCAGATAGGAAATAAAGCCGTTTCCCCGTCGGAGCGCCTGCAGCAGGTCTTGCGGGGAACGGGAGGGCGCATACAGACAATGGCAGGGCATGGCAAGACTGCCCAGCAGTCCGGGGCGATGGTAATCGCTGCCTCCGGTGACCGGAATCCGCCGGCCGGCACACAGCTGGGCATGCCACCAGCCCGCCGCCCTTTCATTCCGTTCGGACATGACGCCATTCCACACCTCCAGGCCGTCAAAGGGAAGGGCAAAGCCCCATTCCCATGGTACCAGAGGGCAGAAAGGATGGTTGATGACACGGAAAGCGCCGCGTTCCCCCGCCTCCCGGAAAAGTGCATCCGTTTCTTCCGGGGAGCCTGTGAAATAAGGACGCAGGAAAGCCCTTTTTACGCCGAGAAAACCGGCATGTCCCTTGTAATGCGTCCATTCGGTGCCGGGAAGAAGCGTAATGTCATCGCAGTCGGGCAGATTTTCGTTCTGTGCGTTGTTATTGTGGTCTGTGAAAAAAAGATAGTCCAGCCCCATGCGTTTTGCCAGCCCCGCAGCCTCTTCCGGCGTCAGGATACCGTCCGATGCGGTGGTATGCACATGGGTATCGCCTTTAAAAAGCCGGCGCTTTTTTTCCGTAAATTCCAGCGTATATTCAACGGTGACCCCTTCTGCGGGCACATGATAGGCGCCGGCGATGATATGCCAGGTCCCTTCCGGCAGTTCACCGGAAAGAAAACCGGCGCTGCTTCCCAGCGGGGACAGCCAGACGTGGTTTCTGTCGGAACCGGAGGCCCCGGCCATGGTTCCATCCGGCAGCATGACGGCCAAATCAATGGTACAGGGTTCGCCGGAAATGCAGTAATCCCCTTCGCTGCTGACCGGAGACGACGGATAGCGGTAACGGATGTCTATCCTTTCCGTATTTTTTTCCACCTGAAAGGGGACTTTGATGTATCCGCGTTCCTGGGATTTGTCCAGGGTAAGGGTGAGATGCTTTATTTTATCCATAATGTTTTATTCTCCTGTTGATATTTTCCATTGGGATTGTCTGCTTCTGCTGCCGGGAATGTGGCGTCTCGGGAAAATCAGCGGCTTTACGGCGCAGCTCCTCGAAAGGAGCGCTGCCCCAGGAAACCGGTATAAAGCCTTCTTTTTCTACCAGACGGGCAAGTCGTCCGCTTTTGAGAAAATAATATTCCCATTCCCGCTTCCGCCACTGGGGCGTGCGCGCCAGAAGCCGTCCGTCCGGGACGGAGGGGTGGAGGAATACTTCGGTAATGCCTGCGGGAGCAATTCTTAACTGCTCCTCATAATAACGGCAGAGCGCTTCGTAATCTCTGATTTTTTCCACAGGATAAGGATTGGTGATGAAATCGTCGGGCAGAGCCACCCCCATACGCTCCGCCAGAAATACAATTCCCGAATGGGCCAGTGTGACTGCCGGAGACACCCTTCCTGCAAACTGCCTCTCCAGGAAGGCGGTTGTACGTGCAAAACGGAAGGGCAGTCCGTATTTCCGGCACAGCCTGAATGCATTTATGAAAAAAAGCCTTCCATTAATCCCATACAGGGTTCCGCCATGGCTGTCCGCATGATCAGGAATGCATCCTGCAGCAGCCATGCGCAGATATTGCGCTTCCAACTCTCTTGTAATATCGCTGGAAGCCGCGCGCTTTGCCGCAGCGCCTCCGTCCGCAGGCAGAAACCCGTTGTCCGTAAGAAAACCGTGCTTTCCCTGTAAGGATGCGGCAGGCCAAAGCTCCTCCTTCCACTCGGAAAAAAGTGTCCAGTGCACGCCGGCAGGAAGCTTCTGCTGTGCCGCCAGGGCACTGGCCTTAGCCGCCCTGGGCGCAGGACTGAGAATGGAAGAAGAGGTGATGGCCCCTAGCCGGAAAAGCTCCTGCACCGCCTGGTTCATGCTTTCACACAGGCCAAAGTCGTCCGCATTGATGATCAGATACCGTTCGTTCATTGTCTGAATTGTCCTTTCGGATATTACTTTTTCGCTTCCCGGGTTTCCGGCTGTTTATGCGAAGCCTGGGAAGGCGCTTCCGGGAATTTGAGGAAACGGGAGCACACAACGCACAAAAGCATGGCGCACAGCGGGAATACCACCATCAGAAAACGGGCGGCGTCATGGGGCCTTGCCCCCGGCATGTCGCCGCTTTCAAAACCATAAAGCCAGCCCACCAAAAGAAAGGCAAAGCTTGTAAAAAATCCGCTCAGCCGGTTCATAAAGCCCATGGCGCTGGCATAGGTGCCCTCACGCCGCAGCCCGTTCTTCCGGGTATCCTCATCCATAATGCGGGCGCCCACCAAATCCATGGTGGTGATGGCGCCGGAGTAGCCGAAGCCGAGCAGGCAGGAAGCGGCGAGCGCCGGCACAAAACCGGACACAAAATAGAGCGGGATAAAAGACAGCGCAAGCGCGATGAGCGCCGTACGCCATATGGGCATTAAAGAACGTTTTTTTACAAAGAAAGCCCAGACCGATACCCCGGCCATGGCAAACAGAAGCACCACGCCAAGGAGCATGGTATTTGCCATGCTGTCCAGCCCCAGCGTATATTTAACATAAAAAGGGACCGCCGACATCACCAGCGCCATGGCAGCGCTGTAAAAAGCATTGGTCAGCCCGAAAATCCAGAATTTGGGGTTGGTGAGAAGATCCCGCAGGGTGGAAAGCAGACGTGGTTTTTCCAGTTCTTCCTCCTGTGCGGTTTCATGGCAGCCGAAAGTGCAGTAGAGAATAACGGAAACGGCTAAAAGCCCGTAAATCACACTGGTCAGGCCGTAACCCAGGGCATCCGTTACTATAGGCGTGAGTGCGATGCTGATTACCATGGCGAGCAGCTGGAAGGCCTGGCGCATGGCGTTGGATTTGGCACGCTCTGCATCGGAACGGAAAAGCTCCGGGAAAAGCGCTCCATAATTGGCATTGATGAGGGAATCCAGCGTACCGGTGAGTATGTACATCAGCAGCATATAGGAAAAAATTCCGCTTCCGCTTAAGAAAGCCGGGATATTGAAAAAGGCAATGAAGCAAAGCGCCAGCAGCGGCGCGCCGATAACAAGCCAGGGCCTGCGCCGTCCCCAGCGTGTCCGTGTCCTGTCGGAAAGAAAGCCGTACACCGGATTATCAATGGCATCCACAAAGGTATACAGGAACAGCACCATGGAAAACTGCGCTGTGGTAACGCCGTGCCCGATAACATAAAATGCGGCGGCATAGGTTTTAAACATATTGATGGGGATGGATGTGCCGAACATGCCGACAGCATAACGGAAGGGACTGGTTTTCCTGGTAGTGTTCATGGGTAGCCTCCTTTGGCTGGGATAATTTTAAGTAAAGGGTGGTTGTCTTGCCGCCATTTTCGACAGAAATGGTGTAAGACCTGCTTTAAAGGTAGCATAGGGGTATTTGTTTGTAAATCGGACTGATTTTTTTCTCTGATTCTGCTAAAAAGCGGAAGGGATTACTGGGGAATGTGACATGAAAAAGAGGAGTAAAGTATATTTTTCTTGTTGTATATATGGCTGTATTTGTAATAAAATATATTTTATTGAGGATGAATGAAATGGAAGATTGATGGAGCATTAAGGTATGCGTGTTTGCATATTAGGCATTCAGGTTTAGCGGTGAAGGGATGTTATAAAGAAAATGGGAAAAGTATTTTTATATCAGAAGGTATATGAGGAGTTGCTGGAGCGTATCCAGAACGGAACCTATCCGCCTGGTGAAAAACTGCCTGCCGACGATGAACTGTGCAGAGAGTTTTCGGTCAGTGCAATAACAGTGAAGAAAGCGCTGGAAATGCTGGCGGAAAGCGGATGTGTGAAAAGAGTGCCGGGGAATGGCAGCTTTGTGAGAAAACAGGAGAAGGCGGGAGGGGAAAAGGGCGGTAAGGATCATTTGCTGGGATTGGTACTGGAGCATGTATCAACACCCTTCGGGCTGGAAATGATGTACCGCATGGATTGTCTCGCCAAAAAGACAGGATACAGCCTGATTGTCAGATTTTCCTATGGAGACAGGGAGAGGGAAACGGAGGAGATCCATTTTCTTATGTCGCTTCATGTGGACGGCATGATAATCATGCCCTGTCATGGAAAGAACTACAGTCCTGCTATCCTGCAGCTGTATCTGGATGATTTTCCTGTGGTTCTTATTGATAAGAAGATGAAGGGCATCCCGGTACCTTCGGTAAGAACTGACAATAAGGCGGCGACAGCTGCTTTGGTCAGGGCTTTGGCTGAGGACGGCTGCCGCCGGATAGCTCTGTTTACTACGGAGGATACCGAAGCGATTTCAGTTCAGGAACGGCGGAATGGGTTTATTAATGAGATGGAACGTCTCGGCCTGACTGAAGCCGGAATCTGTGTGCTGCCGTCAGGCGGAGGGAAGGAGTCTCTCTTGGATAACCACCCCTGTCCGGAAGCAATTCAGGCGGCAGTATGGTTCCTGGAAAAGGGGAGAACGGAAATGGATGCCATAATTGCGGAGGAGTATGGCATTGTGCCTGCCATTACTGCCGCGGCGGGGAAAGTAGGGATCTCTCTGGATAAGGAAATCCGCCTGGCTTGTGTGGATGAAGATTATCTGGCGCCCTATGGGCCGGCCTTCCTGCATGTGAAGCAGGATGAGGCGGCGATTGCGGAGAAGGCGGTGGAGGTGCTGTTGGGGAGGATTGCTGGGGGACGAGATGATAATGAAGTTCTTATTCATGGAATATATAATCATATAAAGTCCAAGATGGATAAAAATTAACTGGATAATAAAGAAGATAGTTAAAAGTCATTCTGTCCCCAGCTTAAAATAAAGTTTATATTATTTTCAACGGATAGAAAAAAGTAATATAATTTTAATCAACTACCTTAACCCATGTTTGTTTAGCATCATTGTTAATTTCTTTACTTGAACTGGTGATTTCGGTATTTATAATTTTTTCAAATTGTTTTCTTTTCTCATCAGTATTTATGTTATCAAAAATTGAATTTGTCCCAATAGTATTGTTATTCCAGGCTTTATAATAGTAGTAACTTCCATTATAAAACATCAAAGGGGTGTTCATTTGTGCATTAGCTGCTGTACATGCAACAAAAAATGTATGCTTTTGTCCTGCAGAGTCAGTATAAAAACAAGGTTTCCATTTATATTTTTCTGGATTTGCTATATGGCCATCTAATATGTTTTTTTCATAACTATTAAGTTCTGAATAGGATGAATTAAAAAAGCTATCTTTTAATGCATCATGCGGATTGCTGAAAGGTTTCCCCTGGCCATACAGAGAGTTATCAGCTAAAATTTTTTGATATTCATTTATAGCATAATCCGTACGAGAGTCCATTGTAGTAGTGTTTTTACTGCCATCCATAATCTTAAAAACGGAAGAGTTATTTATATCATATACCACAGTAATATTGGAGGAAGTAGTATAAGACAGGTATGATACTTGTGCAGAGTTTATTGTGAACTTAATATCATTAATAAGACCTTTAACATCTGCATTAGTTAGTATTATATTTTTATTTTCATTAGTGCAAAATGTATCTGAGATAAACAGTTTTTTTGCGTATAACTCATATGATAAAGTCTGCGCCGCCGTAACCACCGTCCGACACTCCACAATCGCCTGCTGCTCTTTAGCCTTCTGTATGTACCTAAACATCCCTGGCACCAATATAGCCAGAAGAATCCCTATTATAACTATTACAACTATCATCTCAACAAGCGTAAACCCTTTATTTCTGTAATCCTTCTTCATAATAGGACTCCTTATTGATCAATATAATATAAGATCTTCCATATATTATGTTATTCTACAATATTCCACCCACAATAGCAATCAGCATAAATAAACAAGAATAAATCAAAAAAACAAGAGTAAACTGAAAAAAATTATTGACATCCTAATTAAATTTTGCTATGCTTTCAAATGTTTTGAAAATCAAAATATTTGAACTTAATTCTAAAATATACCATACTTTATATAACCCGATGACCTACACACAATTAAAACAGTAACATTAAATCAATAAAGCTGAAGATTTCCACCATTCGGCCCGTTTTTGATAATAGCGTATTTACGCGCAGACAGGAGTAAAAATGAGTATCCGTTTTATCTGTGATTCAACCTGCGACTATACAACAGAACAGGCAGCCAGGCTGGGCATCACCCTGGTTCCCCTTAAAGTACTTTTCGGAGAAAAAGAATATTTTGACGGTGTTGACATGAAACCGGAGGAATTTTATGATAAGCTTGCTTCAGCGGAGGAACTGCCCACGACAAGCCAGCCCTCTCCGGAAGCATTTTTGCAGTATTTCAGGGAGGCTAAAGAAGCGGGAGACGATGTGATATGCATCCTTCTTGCGAGCAAGCTTAGCGGTACCTGCCAGAGCGCGCTTATTGCCAGGGATATTGTGGAATATGACAGGATTTACATAATCGACAGCATGCAGGCAACGCTGGGGACACAGCTTTTGCTGGATCGCGCATTTGCCCTCAGAGAGGAAGGAAAGACAGCGGAGCAGATTGTTGAAATTCTTGAAAAAGAAAAAGAGAAGATCTGCATTTATCTGATTGTAGACACACTTCTTTATCTCCAGAAGGGAGGACGCCTGTCCACTACGGGCATGGTAGTGGGAAGCGCGCTTAACCTTAAGCCCATTCTGTCCGTGAGATACGGGGAAGTGCGTGTGGCCGGGCTTGCCAGGGGCCAGAAGAGCGCCTGGGACAAGGTGCTTAAAACAATTGAGAAAGACGGCGGGATGGACAAGACAAGAGGCTACAATCTTGGCTTTACAGGAAAAAAGGAATGTGTCAGCGGATTTGAGGCATTTATTAAGGAACATTTTGATGCGGAATACAAAAAGACAGTTCCGGTTGGTTCTGTAATCGGGGTGCATGTAGGTCCTGGAGCGAATGCGGTTGCCGTTTTCCTGAACTGATGCTGTCCGCAGAATGCCGGAGTGCATGAAAGGATGCAATATGGGAGATTTTACTTCAGCCGCCCTGCCATGGGTGGTGATAGGACTGGATATCGCAGATAAAAAGTAAATCTCTGTTGAAACCGTATATATTGCGAATGATGATAAAAAGGAGCCATGGCAGGAAAATTCCGCTGGAACGGAATTTTTGCTGAGGCTCCCTTTTTATATACTTCCGGCAGGCAGTTTAAATAAATGCTATATTACCTGAATCCGGAATGCCGTGGCGATTGGCGGTATGCTTGCCGTCTGAAAATTAGAGTGTGATATCTGCACCAGCTGTCCGGGGCGGAGAGCGCGCAGAGGGATTGGGAAACCGTTCCTGTTCAGAATAATTGTGGAATTTGTTATGACAAATACCATCTGTCTGTTTATATTGTTTTGCGAAACGGTGATCAACCGGTTATTATTTGCATCAATCCAGAGGATTCGTGCTGTTGTTACACTTGGCGGCGCAACGGGAGGCCGCGACGGGCGTTTTACAGTAATTGAAAATGCATTGCTCTGAGGCGGGATGCTTCTTGTCATACGGGGCGAAAAGGTGACATCGACCCGCATTCCCTCGCGCAGATCACAGAGACATATCGGCAGTCGGAAGGAATTCAGGATAACGGTATTGTTATTTACGTTAAGCTGCAGCTGGTCTGTCGTGGTAATTCCGCTCTGCCATGGGACGGAATAGGAGATAAGGATATATCCGGTGTTGTTATTTGAGAAAAAAACCTCATCAATAACAGCGTTGTCAATCCGGAGAACATTACCCAGGGATACGATGGAACCTAAATTATCAGTGGCCATATCTAACCTCTTGAGAGACAAAATAGTCTTTTTTATCATTATATGACTGAAAAACCGAGAGGTGCGTCCGTGCAGCGACATATCCGAAGCGTTACAAAACTTAATGTTTATTAAAAATTTATTTATTTTTACACTATTTTAATTAGGTTTCTTATGCCGGAAAGTTTCCTGTTATTGAGCATCGAAAAATCCTTGCTATTAAATATTCTCTATGCTATAATAAAGGCTGTGGGTAATGACAAAAAATTAACAATACCGTCAAAACCCAGTAAATTCGCAGTTTTTAATGAATATGGAGGAGAAAACATGGCAAAGAAAATCGTTTTGGCAGGTGCATGCCGTACAGCCATCGGTACAATGGGCGGGGCCTTAAGCACAACTCCGGCAGCGGAGCTGGGTGCTATCGTTATCAAGGAAGCTTTAAACAGAGCGGGAGTTGCTCCCGAAGCAGTTGATCAGGTATATATGGGATGTGTTATCCAGGCTGGCCTGGGACAGAACGTGGCACGTCAGGCATCTATCAAAGCTGGTTTGCCTATCGAAGTTCCGGCTGTTACCATGAACGTTGTATGCGGTTCCGGTCTGAACTGTGTGAACCAGGCTGCACAGATGATTCTTGCAGGAGATGCGGATATCGTTGTTGCAGGCGGTATGGAAAACATGTCCATGGCTCCTTATGCAATCCCTCAGGGACGTTACGGATATAGAATGGGCAACGCAACTATGGTTGATACTATGGTGAACGATGCTCTTACAGATGCATTCAATCAGTATCATATGGGCATCACTGCAGAAAATATCGCAGAGCAGTGGGGGCTGACCAGACAGCAGCTGGACGAGTTCGCTGCATGGAGCCAGCAGAAGACTGTTGCAGCTCAGGAAGCAGGAAAGTTTGATGATGAAATCGTTCCTGTAGAAGTTAAGAAGAAAAAAGAAACCATTATTTTCAATAAGGATGAAGGCCCTCGTCCGGGAACCACCGCAGAAGGCATTGCAAAGCTTCGTCCTGCATTCAAGAAAGACGGCGTCGTAACCGCTGCGAACTCTTCAGGAATCAATGACGGCGCGGCAGCAGTTGTGGTTATGAGCGAAGAAAAGGCAAAAGAGCTGGGCGTAACCCCTATGGCAACATGGGTAGCGGGAGCACTGGCAGGCGTGGATCCCACCATCATGGGAATCGGACCTGTTGCAGCAACCAGAAAGGTTATGGCTAAGACCGGAATGAACATCGATGATTTCGATCTGATTGAAGCCAATGAAGCTTTTGCCGCACAGTCTCTTGCTGTTGCACATGATCTTGGCATTAACAATGACAAGCTGAATGTAAACGGCGGTGCTATTGCGCTGGGACATCCCGTAGGAGCTTCCGGATGCCGTATTCTGGTTACTCTGCTTCACGAAATGGTTAAATCTGATGCTAAGAAGGGTCTTGCAACTCTGTGCATCGGCGGCGGCATGGGCTGCGCAACCATCGTAGAAAGAGACTGATATAGGCTTCTAAACTGAATGATTAGCGGACTTTGCGGTCTGCTAATCATTCGTTATGCACAGGGGTAGCTGAAAAATTCCCGTCATAAAAGACGGTGATATAGAAAGGATGAGTACTATGGAATACATTGTATATGAACAGAAGGGTTCCTACGCAGTTATCACCATCAGCCGTGAAAAAGCGCTGAACGCTCTGAATTCCCAGGTTCTTGATGAACTGAATGAAACTTTGGATGCTGTGAATCTGGAAGAGGTAAGATGTCTGATTCTGACAGGCGCAGGGGCAAAATCCTTCGTTGCAGGCGCGGATATCGGAGAAATGAGCACTCTGACCAAGGCGGAGGGCGAGGCCTTTGGTAAGAAGGGAAATGATGTTTTCCGTAAGCTGGAGACATTCCCGATTCCTGTTATTGCAGCTGTTAACGGCTTTGCACTGGGCGGCGGCTGTGAGATTTCCATGAGCTGTGATATCAGAATCTGTTCTGATAATGCAGTATTCGGACAGCCTGAGGTTGGCCTGGGAATCACACCTGGTTTCGGCGGCACACAGAGACTGGCACGTCTGGTTGGACCTGGAATGGCAAAGCAGATGATTTATACGGCAAGGAATATTAAGGCTGACGAGGCTCTGAGAATTGGTCTGGTGAATGCGGTTTATACGCAGGACGAGCTTATGGCTGCTGCTGAGAAGATGGCGGCGGGAATTGCCAAGAATGCGCCGATCGCTGTGAGAAACTGCAAGAAGGCTATTAATGATGGTCTGGACGCGGATATGGATGAGGCGATTGTAATCGAAGAGAAGCTGTTTGGCGACTGCTTCGAGAGCTATGACCAGAAGGAAGGAATGGCTGCTTTCCTGGAGAAGAGGAAAGTGGAGAAGTTTTTGAATAAGTAATTTCTTAGGGACTTAAGGGATTGGTTACCGGAAATCCGCCGGGAGGCTCAAGGCCTGCGGCCTTTCGCTGTGCGGCTTCGCCGCATGTGGGCCGGATTGTAAAAACTGGTCGGTGAGCAAGCTCACCGCTCAGCTTTTACAATCCGGTCCACGCCCGGCTCAACTAAAACATATCTTGTAGGAGGTTTAATCAGATGAAGGTTGGTATTATTGGTGCAGGTACAATGGGTTCTGGTATAGCGCAGGCTTTTGCTCAGACAGAAGGGTATGAAGTTTTTCTGTGTGATATCAATGAGGAATTCGCTGCAAACGGAAAGAACAGAATCGCTAAGAATCTGTCTAAGAGAGTGGCAAAGGGTAAAATGGAGCAGGCTGCTGCTGACGCTATCCTTGCTAAAATCACAACAGGTGTGAAGACTATCTGCACAGATTGTGATCTGGTTGTTGAAGCTGCTCTGGAGAATATGGAAATCAAGAAGCAGACTTTCAAAGAGCTGCAGGATATCTGCAAGAAGGACTGCATCTTCGCTACTAATACATCTTCCCTGTCCATTACCGAAATCGGCGCTGGCCTTGACAGACCCGTTATCGGAATGCATTTCTTCAATCCCGCTCCTGTTATGAAGCTGGTTGAGGTTATCGCAGGACTGAACACACCTGAAAGCGTAGTGGAAACAATTAAGGAAATCTCCGTAGCTATCGGCAAAACACCTGTACAGGTTAACGAAGCTGCAGGTTTCGTAGTAAACAGAATCCTTGTTCCGATGATCAACGAAGCTATCGGCATCTATGCTGAAGGCGTTGCTTCCGTAGAAGATATCGACACCGCTATGAAGCTGGGCGCTAATCATCCCATGGGACCTCTGGCTCTGGGCGATATGATTGGTCTGGATATCGTTCTGGCTATCATGGAAGTTCTGGAATCCGAAACAGGCGATCCGAAATACCGTCCTCATACACTGCTTAAGAAGATGGTTCGCGGCGGACAGCTTGGACAGAAGACCGGCAAGGGCTTCTATGACTACAGCAAGTAAAATATCCCGCAGCAGATTACGGAACGGCGGGCAAAAGGCGCAGTAAGCGGCAGGGCTTATCCCCTGCAGGCGGCCGCCGGAGCCGGGAATTCCTGACTCAGGCCCGCTGCTTTCGCAATAATAAAGATAAAAACGGAGGAGTAAATAATCATGGATTTTACTTTAAGCAAAGAGCATGAGATGGCAAGAACTCTTTTCAGAGAATTTGCAGAAAAAGAAGTAAAGCCTCTTGCACAGGAGGTTGACGAAACAGAGGAGTTCCCCAGGGCTACCGTTGAAAAAATGGCTAAGCTTGGTTTTCTGGGAATTCCGGTTCCGAAGGAATACGGCGGACAGGGCTGCGATCCTCTGACCTACGCTATGTGCGTGGAAGAGCTTTCCAAGGTATGCGGCACCACAGGTGTTATCGTATCCGCCCATACATCTCTGTGCTGCGATCCTATCATGACCTATGGTACGGAAGAGCAGAAGCAGAAATACCTGGTTCCCCTTGCAAAGGGTGAAAAACTGGGTGCATTCGGCCTGACAGAGCCCGGCGCAGGTACTGACGCACAGGGACAGCAGACCAAGGCTTATCTGGATGGAGATGAGTGGGTGCTTAACGGATCCAAGATTTTCATCACCAACGGTAAAGAAGCTGACGTTTATGTAATTTTCGCTGTTACAAGCGTTGTTGAAGATAAGAGAGGCAGAAAGAAAAAAATGATTTCTGCATTCATCGTGGAAAAAGGAACTCCCGGCTTCTCCTTTGGTACCAAAGAAAAGAAGATGGGTATCCGCGGTTCATCAACCTACGAACTGATTTTCACAGACTGCAGAATCCCGAAGGAAAACCTGCTGGGAGCAGAAGGCAAGGGCTTTGGTATCGCTATGCATACTCTGGACGGCGGACGTATCGGTATCGCTGCACAGGCTCTTGGGCTTGCTGAAGGCGCTCTTAACAATACCATCGCTTATGTAAAAGAAAGAAAACAGTTCGGCAGAGCAATCGGCGCTTTCCAGAACACCCAGTTCCAGCTTGCAGATATGGCTACCAAGGTTGAATGCGCCCAGCTGCTTGTTTACAAGGCTGCTATGGCAAAGGCTACCCAGTCCGTATATTCTGTGGAAGCTGCAAAAGCTAAGCTGTACGCTGCAGAGGTTGCAATGGAAGTTACAACCAAGGCTGTTCAGCTGCACGGCGGTTATGGATACACAAGAGAATATGATGTTGAGCGTATGATGCGCGATGCCAAGATTACCGAGATCTACGAAGGAACAAGCGAAGTTCAGAGAATGGTAATCTCCGGAGCACTGCTGAAATAAGCTGCGGCACGACTGTTATCTTAAGAAAATTATAAACAAGGAGAGAAAATACAATGAAAATTGTTGTTTGTATTAAGCAGGTACCTGATACAAAGGGCGGCGTTAAATTCAAACCCGATGGTACGCTTGACAGAGCTGCAATGCTTACGATCATGAATCCCGATGACAAGGCAGGTCTGGAAGCTGCACTGAGACTGAAAGATCAATACGGCGCAGAGGTTACCGTTATCACCATGGGTCTTCCCAAGGCAGAAGAGGTTCTCCGTGAAGCTATGGCTATGGGCGCTGACAACGGAATCCTGGTAACCGACAGAGTTCTGGGTGGCGCTGATACATGGGCTACCTCCCAGACAATCGCAGGCGCTATCCGCAATCTGGATTATGACCTGATTATTACAGGCCGTCAGGCTATCGATGGCGATACCGCACAGGTTGGACCTCAGATTTCCGAGCATCTGGGAATTCCGGTTATTTCCTATGCACAGAATATCAAAATCGAAGGCGAAAATGTTATCGTAGAGCGTCAGTTCGATGACAGATATCATGTCCTGAAAGCTAAAATGCCCTGCCTGATCACAGCTCTGGGCGAACTGAATGAGCCCCGTTATATGACACCCGGCGGAATCTTCGATGCATACAAGAAAGAAATCACCGTATGGGGAAGAGCAGATCTGAAGGATGTTGACGATTCCAACCTTGGTCTGAAGGGATCACCGACTCAGATCGCTAAGGCTTCTGATAAGGTAAGAAAGGGAGCAGGAGAGAAGTTTACCTTTGATACTCCTGATGAAGCAGCTTCCTTTATTACAGGAAAATTACAGGAAAAACACGTTATTTAATATTAATAGAAAAGTGTGGTGAATAAGGATGAATTTAGAAGAATATAAGGGAGTATTTGTCTTTGCACAGCAGGTTGATAACGTAGTAAGCGGAATCGCATTTGAACTGATTGGCAAAGGGAAAGAACTGGCAAAGGATTTAGGAACAGAAGTAACCGCAGTACTGATCGGTTATGAAGTAAAAGGACTGGCTGACGAGCTGGCTGCATATGGCGCTGATAGAGTAATCGTTGTTGACGATCCTGAACTGAAGGAATACAGAACAGAGCCTTATGCCCATGCACTTTCCTCTGTAATTGAAAAATATAAACCGGAAATCATGCTGGTAGGCGCTACCGCAATCGGCCGTGACCTTGGCCCCCGTGTTTCCGCAAGAATCCATACAGGTCTGACTGCAGACTGTACACAGCTGGATATCGGAGATTTCCCGTTAAATCCCGTTCCCGGACAGGAGCAGAAACATAATCAGTTGTTAATGACCCGTCCTGCATTCGGTGGAAATACCATCGCTACTATCGCCTGCCCGAACTTCCGTCCTCAGATGGCAACCGTTCGTCCTGGCGTTATGCAGAAGGCACCCAAGGTAGAAGGCGCTAAGGCTGTAGTGGAAGAGTTTAATCCCGGCTTTACCCCGGACAACAAATATGTTGAAATCATGGAAGTTGTTAAATCCGTAGTTGATACCGTTGATATTATGGATGCAAAAATCCTGGTATCCGGCGGCCGTGGAGTTGGCAGCCCGGAGAACTTCAAGATTCTGGATGACCTTGCAGAAGCTATCGGCGGAACAGTAAGCTGCTCCCGTGCAGTTGTGGACGCAGGCTGGAAGCCCAAGGATCTTCAGGTTGGACAGACCGGTAAAACCGTTCGCCCCAACGTATACTTTGCAATCGGTATCTCCGGAGCAATTCAGCATCTGGCAGGTATGGAAGAATCTGACATCATTGTTGCAATCAACAAGGATGAGACAGCTCCTATCTTTGACGTAGCTGATTACGGCATCGTTGGTGATCTGAATAAGATCGTTCCGATTCTTGCCGATAAGATCAGGGAAGCAAGAGCTGCAAAATAATGCGGTGAACAACAATCGCCGCCCTACGGTTCTGGTATCACACCAGTTTTGCCGTAGGGCGGCGGTTTTTTATACAAAAAATAATATTCTTTATTTTTCTTCTTATGTTTCTCTTGGCTGCCCCGCCTGCATGGATGTAAAGTATTCCGTTTATCCGAATGGCGTTCTCCGGAGTCCCTGTTTTCTATTTGTCAAATCATAATTTCACAGCTTCTTAGTTTCACGGCTTCATAGTTTCATTGCTCTATAGTTTCACAGCTTCTTAGTTTTATAGCTTCACAGCTTATAAAGTTCCGTTCTTTATCCGTTCAAGGAAATACATACTTTGTAATGTGTTCAAAACGGTTATTCTCCACATAATACACCGCCTGTTCTTTTGCAGAGTAAACAAAGGATACTCTGGTAGCCCATGCACCCTCCTGACGGACGGCATGAAGCAAAGTATATGCGTTGGATACCGAGAAATCATTTCCGCAGCAGTCTAATAACTGCAAAGCCCGTTCATACCGGTCATCACCCGGCACAATATAATTTTTTGTGCTTTCCGGATCTATCAGAGAATAATTCGTTATCAGGGAATATTTCTTATGTTCTTCCCGATATCCCAATCCCGGCTCGATTATCAAAACACGCCCATGGATATCTGACAGCAGCGCCTGCATAGTGGCGTCCGGCGCATAGGTAATCTTTTTATCCCTTACAAGCTGAAGCGCGTCATCAAATGTAATCTGTCCTTTAATAAATTCTTCCGTCAAATCTGCAATTGTCATGCAGTCCGGGCTGGCCTGGTATTCCCCGCCAGGATTGCCGTGCACGTAAAGCAGCGTACCGACATTCCCATTTTTATTAACCCCATGATAAGAATGATAGGTTCCATCCGGACGTAAGATTCCAATATAAAAACGTTCCTCATCCATAATCACCTTATGCTTCCATGCAGAGAGGTCAATATCAAAATTAAAGCCTGTAATCATATCATTTCCATGATAAACAAATCTGGTACACATAATTGTTTCCTTTCATAAAGCCTGAGTAAACACCTCATAAATTCATTATAGATTTCCCTTTTATTCTACGGTTATTGGAATATTTTTTCTATATACAGTATGCTACCGAACCAATATGTATAAAAAAAAGAGGCCGCGACTGGCAGCCTCCTTCAATTATTTTTGATATATGATTTTCCGGACAGTATATAAAGACAAACAGTATTTTTCAGTCAGACATTCAATGGAAACACCATTCCGATATTCCCTTTTGATTTGCTGATTACGTTGTTCCAGTTCCTGCCGATAGCCGGAAGCTTCTCCCCAACGTTTTTGCTGTTCCTGTTCTATTGGAATGTAGATGTAACCACCCTGAACATAGTTCTGCAGCTCTTTTACCAAAGTGTCCGGAAGAACAGATGTTGCGTTCAGATATTTCATGCAGGCTTCCTCCTTGATATTATAGTCAAGTTCCAAAAGCCAGCATTATTATTTTGCGACCATATCTACTCCATGCAACCGTCGCAATCTGCTGGCTTTGCATGGAGAAAAACTTTCTTCTTATTTTTTGTGTTGATACACATATAAACCCCTTCTTTCTTT
Organism: Eisenbergiella massiliensis; assembly: GCF_003435485.1. Taxonomy (NCBI): domain Bacteria; kingdom Bacillati; phylum Bacillota; class Clostridia; order Lachnospirales; family Lachnospiraceae; genus Eisenbergiella; species Eisenbergiella massiliensis. Next base: position 85,421 of record NZ_QVLV01000010.1, on the reverse strand, counting down.
ATATACGGTTAAAAACTGATGTAGCTTTAGTGTAGCATATTCTTTATACCGTATCAACTAATCTCGGATTTTTGTGAGAACAGTAACCATATTTATTCATATATAAGATAATATATTATAAAACTAAAAAAAACCACCTATTTTTGCCAAAATTTGTGCTCTTTGTTTCTTTTGTATTATCTACTATAATTCAATAGTAAGTTGAATGCATTCACATTTTATGTCAGATATAATCGTGCCGTGAAGAAACGGCACATGATTCAGGAAGGAGACTTTTCCAATGAAAAAAGCTATTGCGATGTTGCTGGCGGGAGTTATGACGTTATCTCTGACAGCATGTTCAGGAAATACAGTATCTGAAACAAACTCCGGCACAGGAGAAAATAATGCGGCAGGAAGTACTGCGGCGGTACAGGAAAGCACTGCTTCGCAGGGAGGCGAAGGCGGTGAAGCGGAAAATGGTGAGGTAGTGGAAATTACTGTTCAATCCTGGCAGTATGCCCTGGGCAATTATAAGGGATTTACAGAGGATGATGAATTGACGCAGGCAATTGCAGATGAATTTAATGCCACCCATCCCGGTATACATGCAACTGTAAAAATCATGAGACAGGAAGATCATTATAACGCATTGAAGGTTGATTTTGCAGCAGGCAGTGCACCTGATGTAATTGGTATTGCGCCTGGCGCAGACTTGGAACAGTATAAATCGCAGCTGGCTCCTTTGGCAGATTATGCATCACAAGATTTGGGCGAGGACTGGCAGGATAAGTTTACAGAAGCTTCATTTACGACAATTAAACTGTCCGGTGATGAAATCTATGCATTTCCCAGTGCGATGAGCGCGGCAGGAACCGTCTGGTATAACAATAAACTGATGACAGAAAACGGCGTGGAATCTTTCCCTGCTACCTGGGAGGAACTGCAGACTGCGGCACAGACACTGCGTGGTGCAGGACAGATTCCGCTTATGTTCGGCGGAAAAGACAACTGGCAGAATTATGATATGTTCATTACCATTATGGCAACCATCAACAAGGATCTCTGTAACGGAATTTTTGCCCTGGAAAATGAATGGACGGAAAGCGATGTGGTTAAAGCCTTTGATTATTATCAGAAGCTGTTTACAGATGGAATTGTTCAGGACGGAGCCCTTTCTACAACTTTGTATAATGAAGGTTATTCCCAGTGGAAGGATGATGATGGAAATTCAACAATCCCGATGATATTTAATGGTTCCTGGGATATGGGCTCTCTGAAGGCAGAAAATTCCTTCTATGAAAATTTCTCTTCCAATGATATTAAAGTAGCAACCATGCCTTCTATTGAAGGAAAGCCTGGTGCAGTGCTGACAGCTCCCGACGTTGCCTGGGGTGTAAATGCCAACAGCGCTAATAAGGAAGCTGCATGGGAATTTGTAAAATGGCTTTGCTATGATATGCAGCAGGAAGTTGTAGACGGACTTGGCTTTTTCAGCGTATTGAAAGATGCTCCCAGTCCCACCGTGGATTTAACCGACGATTATAAAGCAGCTTATGATGTTATTTCCGCGGCTGCAGCATCGGACAATACGGTAGGCTTCCGCAGTTCTTTCTATACAAAGCTGAATGACGCGCTGTTTGATCAGCTGCAGCTGCTGGGAACCGGGGCTGCTACACCTGAAGAAGCAGCTGCTGCTATGGCTGAAGCGGCAGCAGGTATTTCCAAATAATAAGGCCGGTATCTTATTAATGCTCCGGACTGCCGCAAGGCGATAAGCGGGCGGCAGTCCTTTTTATGTCCTGCTATAACGGTTCAGGATCTTTACAGTTAACAGTAACATTTTGATAAGTTTAAACTACCGACGGTTCTATTTTCAGGAGGCCGGAATAAATGATTAATTTTAAAAACAGTAAGAAAATCGGTTTTTTCTGTGTACTGCCATTAGTGCTCTTTGTGCTGGTATACATGGTTTATCCGATTCTGTATAATGTAAAAATCAGTTTTTATGACTGGAACGGCATCGATCCGGATATGACCTTCATCGGCATTAAAAACTTTACCGATATCTTTAAAGACAAGGTTTTCCGTGTTGTTTTAAAAAATTTCCTGCTTTTTGCCCTGTTCACAGTAACAATACAGGCAGTGCTGGGCTTCCTTCTGGCGGATTTATTTCAGAAAAAATTTTTAGGAAGGGATGTTTCCAAGGCTGTTCTGTTCATGCCGGCCATCCTTTCATCTATTATTATCGGTCAGGTTTTTTACAGACTGCTGGATCCCAATATCGGATACCTGAAAAATATTCTCAGCTTTTTCGGAGTCAGCGCACCGCTTTCCAACCCGAAGCTGGCTATCTGGGCAATTATCATCGTTAATATATGGCAGTGGACGGGATATTCCATGACACTTTATTATGGTTCCATGGCAGGAATATCTGAAGACCTGTATGAGGCAGCAAGAATTGACGGTGCCTCCCATTTCCAGATTCTGAGAAAGATAACGCTGCCGTTGGTGCGCGGAACTACATATAATCTGACCATTATCGGAGTTATCGGCGCGTTGAAGCAGTACGATTTGGTTGCATCCCTTACAGGAGGCGGCCCTGCCAATTCCACACAAACTTTTGCGACCTATCTGTATGAAGCGGCATTTACAAATTATGAACAGGGGTATGCATCGGCTATTGCGGTGGTAATGTTCCTGATTGCAGGCATAATTACCGTCATACAGCTGCGGCTTTATAATTCTAAATCAATTTATTAGATCTGCGGCAGATATCTTGATGATTTGAAAGCGCGCCATAGCGCGCGGTTAGGAGCAAAGATGAAAAAATTACGGTTGGCAGGTGCCGTGCTTCGGTATCTGATATGTATTGCATGTGTTGCAGTCATTCTTCTGCCCATAGGGATTCTGGTGCATGGCTCCTTCCAGGGTGGAGGAATTCAGAACTATGTGGATATTCTTACAAAGTACCATATTCAGACGTATTTTATAAACAGTCTGATTATCAGTGTTTCGGTGGTAGTGCTGGTGGTGTTTCTGGATGTACTGGCGGGATTTGCCCTTTCCAAGCTGAATTTCCCGTTTAAAAACGGAGTGTATATTTTCCTGCTTTCGGCGCTGCTTCTTCCTGCAGCTGCCATCCTGGTTCCGGTTTTTCAGATAAATTCAAAGTTGGGCATATTGAATACTTATCTGGCAGTGATGGGGCCTTATGTGGTGCTGATAGCTCCATTTAATCTTCTTACGATAAAAAACGGGTTTGACGCACTCCCTAATACGGTATTGGAAGCAGCGCTCATAGATGGCTGCGGTATTATGAAAACGCTCTTCAAGATAGCGGTGCCCATGTGTAAGCCTGCTATTGTCATGGCAGTTATCTGGACTTTTCTTTCCAGCTGGAATGAATATATGATGGCATTTGTAATGCTTCGCAAGGAAGAAATTATGACAATCACAGTGATTCCCACCAAGTTCCAGTCAATGTATGGCGGTAATGTGGGAAAACTTTATGCAGCTCTTTTCATCATTCTGGTGCCGGGTATTGTCATATATCTGCTGATGCAGAAATTTATTGTAAACGGCCTGAATGCGGGAGCCGTGAAGGAGTAGCAGCCGATAGAAGACGGCTATTGGCATATATGAAAACATAGCAACAATCCGGTTATCTGAAATGTTACGAAAAAAGGAGATTACGAATGAATAGAGAAGAATTCAAGAGCAGAGTCTATGGCTGCTGGATGGGAAAGAATATCGGCGGTACCCTGGGTATGCCCATGGAATGGGAACGATGCAAAAATAACATTACATATTATACGCATGATCTTAATGGTGAACCGCTTCCCAATGACGATTTGGATATTCAGATACTCTGGCTGCTGGCGCTGGAGGATCGGGGCATCCATATAGATGCCAAGGATCTTGGTGAATATTTTAATGAATTTATGATTTTTACTCATGCAGAGTACGGGGTGGCAAAAACCAATCTGAGGAGCGGGTTCCAGCCGCCTGTGACAGGGAGCTTCAACAATGAGTTTAAGGACAGCTGCGGTTCCTATATCCGTTCTGAAATATGGGCGTGCCTGTTTCCTGGTAAGCCTGATTTGGCGGCTGAATATGCATTCCAGGATGCCATTGTGGATCATGGGGATGGTGAGGGTGTATATGCGGAGGTGTTCATTGCCGCTATGGAGAGCGCGGCATTTTATATCAGGGATATCAGAAAACTGATTGAAATAGGGCTTTCCTATATTCCGGAGGGCTGTGCGGTAAGCATCGGTGTGAGAAAAGCCATGGAAACCTTCGATTCCGGTATGGATGAAGAGGAAACAAGAGAATATATCATGCAGAACTTTATTGGTCATCTTGAGTGGCACTATATTTCTGAGGAGGATGAGAAGAAGGGTTATCAGAATGGAAAAATGGGTTGGGATGTTCCTTCTAATCTCATGATCATTATCTATGGCCTGCTTTTTGGCGGCGGGGATTTTGAAAAATCGGTTCTGACAGCGGTCCATTACGGAGAAGATACGGATTGTACGGCAGGAACCATCGCGTCTCTCTTTGGAATCATGTATGGCATTGATTTCTTTGAGGCAAAATGGATTGATCCAATCGGACACGGAATTGTAACCTGCAGCATTGATCCCTTCCGGATGGCAGGAAGGATTCCTTCCACGGTAGAGGAACTGACCGACAGGGTTCTGGCGCTTAAGGAAGTGGCCTGGAAAGAGCTGGCGTTGACAGAAGCTACGGCAGAAGATGAAGAAATTTTCTATGCGAAGCCTTATTTCAGAAATATTTTTGATGAAATGAAGACTGTAAAGTATGAATTTCCCTACCTGAATGTACGTGTGGATTATTGCGGTGATCCGGTGATTAATGCAGAAGAACCGAAAAAAATCAGGTTTATTCTTTCCAACACGTCCAAATCGGTGACTTCGGATAGATTGAATGTTTATCTGTATAATCGGGATGGATGTACGGTGAGTCCACAGAACGAAGCTTCTGTATTTCTCACTATGGCACATATGGGAGCCGGTATCAAGGAGGTGGACTTTGAGATAAACGTAGAGGGTCCTCTAAAGCCGCTATACCGTTTCGTAGCAGAATTTACCTTTGAGGAAAGCAAAAACAGACGGGTAATGCATGTACCAGTGGTTCTTGTCAGTGAAACCGGAACAGTCAGGGATGTGAAGTGGGAGAAAAAGGGCCCCCGTTCTGTAAATAATCTTCCCAGAGTATAGTCGTTATAAAATTAAATTATAAAAAACAGGAGGAGACTTCGTAACAGTTTGTTTCCGCCTGAAAGGTTATAAAACTCCGGCAGGAAAGCATGGGCAGTCAGGCTTTCCCATCCGGAGTTTTATGATGCGCTTTTATCTGGGAGGGTGAGATTCCATGGTATTTTTTGAAGGTATTGCGGAAATGCCTGATATCTTCATAGCCCAGCATGTGAGCTGCTTCATAGATTTTACAGTTGGCGGCGATCAGTTCGGCGGCCTTATCCATTTTCAGCTTGGTGATGTAGGAAATATAGGTCTGCCCTGTTTCGCGCTTAAACAGTGTGCTGAAATAAGAGGGATTCACGTAAAAATAGCTGGCGATGGTATTCAGGGAAAGATCTTCCATGATATGGTTGGTGATGAACTGGAGGACCTCCTGAATTTGAAAGCCGGTATTGGAACGTGTCAGATCAAAGTTGTCCAGTGTGTAAATCAGCCAGGTACAGAACCAGTCCTCAAGCTGGGAGGCTTGAGTTATACTGAGTATTTCATGTACCTCAAGGCCGGATTTAATACGCTTCAGCTTCAGGCCATACATATCAAACAAAACATATTTAATACTGGAATAAAGGATGATCAGATCGTATTTCATGTCATCCAGCTCATAATTCAGCGCCCGGCATTCAGCAAACCATTGGCGGGAATACTGCAGTGCATTGCTTCCTTCCCTGAACTGAATGTCGGTCCGTATGGAACGTTCGATTTCCATGAGCTTTTGGGGCTTTAGCATCTGTCCCGGAGGGCTGGAAATCTCTTCAAAAATGGCACAGGGCCGTTGATAGGAATTTACATAATATACTTCACAGGCCTCCAGAAAGGAGGAGGTCAGGCCGGCCAAATCATGATGGATCACCCCAAGACAAAACATAGGAAGGCTGTCTTTTCCGGATTGGATTCGCTCTATCAGCAGCTGCCGGTTTCGCTCAAGCTGCGTGAAATTTCCGGTGGGCTCAAACAGGACAAACAGAAACAACGGAATACTGTCATTATAATAGCAAAAAGAAGAATGGAATAAGTGTGTAAGCAGGCGGCAGAGGTTTAACAATTCAGGCGTCTTTTTTTGTCCCCGCAGAAGGCAGACAGTAAAGCTGAATCCGGATAAATTGGGTATAGTAAGGCCGGCTCCCGGATTTATATGGCTCAGGAAGGAAAGACGTTCCAGAAAGGCCTGACTTTGGGCATAGGAAACAAATTCCTTATTTTTTACAGGAAGAAAGGCCTTGTCGTATAAGAGGGGAAGTACCAGCTCCCGCAGGTTTGTGCTGCCATCATAAACCAGTGCGGGAATGTGAGTATGCTGGGAGGACAGCAGCCGAAACCAGGAATGTGCGTCCTGATCGGGGCAGGAGCGGACATCCAGCAGAAAGGCGGAGGGAGAACCTTTGGGAAAAATCGCTGCAGGGCCCTGAAGAGGACCGGCATTTTCCACGTAAAGCTTATCCCCAAGGTACAGGGAGAGAAGCGCTGTGATTTCCTCCGCCAAAGTATCAGAAGGGGTGAAAAGCAGAAGATAATACATGACACAATTCCTTTCAGCAATTATGATTAGTCCTTTTTATAATAGCGCAGATAACTGGACAGTTATGCTTTTTTCACCCTGCTATTTTCTAAAGCGTCGCCTGTAATTTCCTGGCCGCGTATGATTTGGCGGATGGACTGGAACAGGTACGGCTTTAATTCCTGTATGGGCACGGGCTCCTCATATAAAATGGAGCTGTAGCAGGTGGAGCCGGTAAGCTCTATGATTAGATAAAGCATGACCTCAGGGTTCCGGTAAAGCTTGTCTGACGCTTCATTTTCGAATACGGAGGTATACAGCTCATGGAAATCAAAATCAGAGCTGTCAGAGGAATGAAGCAGTTCATTTTTAAAGATCCCCCAGCTTAAATTTTTGGAAATAAACCGCAGAAGGATCTTGTCTTCATTAAACTGCTCCAGAATATGATCCACCAGGAAAATTATTTTATCCTCCAGCAGCGTAATGTCCGTCTGATGGAGCGCCTCCTCCGCTTTTGTGAAAACCTGGCTGGCCTTATGGGCAATCAGTTTGTTGCGGATGTCATATTTGTCCTTGAAATAGAGATAAAAGGTTCCCTTAGCCACTCCTGCCCGATCCACAATATTGGAAATGGTGGTGTCTGTAATTCCTTTACTGGTGAACAGTTCGAATGCGGTATTTAATAGCGCGTCTTTTTTCTGTTTCTTATTCCGTTCCGCTTTTCCCATAGGCCATAACTCCCTGCCGTTTTTTATTTCCCTTATTATAAGGCAGATTCCTTCAAATGAAAATGCTTTACAGAAAAAAAGGGACTGCCGGGGCAAAAGGGCCGCGGCACTGTAATATCCATGCAGAGAAGGGCCGGAGGGATAATGCGTCGGGTGGGAAAAGGTAAATATCAGGCTTTATAGTTATTTAATAATTTAAAATATTGACCAATGGTCATTTAAATGATATAACAATACAGGCAAACAAAAATGACCAATGGTCATATAATGATAAAAAACAGAGGTGCAGGGAATGGATAGGTTTGGAAGGAGAATTGTGGCTTTAAGGATTCCGATCCTGATAGCGGCGTTAGTGTTGTTGGTGCCGTCCGTTATCGGCTATGCGAAAACACGGGTGAATTATGATATTTTGTCTTATCTTCCCGGTGATATTGAGACGATGGCGGGGCAGGATATTCTGACGGAGGAGTTTGGAACAGGCGCCTTTTCCATGTTTGTGGCGGAAGGGATGACGCCAAAGGAAATTACGGAGCTGAAGAATGAGATTGAGCAGGTGGAGCATGTAAAGAAGGTTATCTGGTATGATACGGCCATGGATATTTCGGTTCCCATGGAGATGCTGCCGGATGAACTGTATGAGGCGTTTAATCATGGGGACAGTACCTTGATGGCCATTATTTTTGATGATACGACTTCTTCGGATGCGACGATGAAGGCCATTGAGGAGATACGGCGGGTTGCGGACAGAAACTGTTTCCTGAGCGGAATGTCGGCGGTGGTCACGGATACAAAGAATCTGTCGGAAAAGGAAGCGCCGGTTTATGTGTGCATTGCTGTTCTGCTTTCCTGCCTGGTGCTGTCCCTGACCATGGATTCCTATCTGATTCCTTTTTTGTTTCTGCTGAGCATAGGGATGGCGATTTTATATAATCTGGGAACCAATGTGTTCCTGGGGCAGATTTCCTATATTACCAAGGCGTTAAGCGCGGTGCTTCAGCTGGGAGTAACCATGGATTATTCCATCTTCCTCTGGCACAGCTATCAGGAACAGCAACAGACCGGTACGGGTAAAAAGGATGCCATGGCAAAAGCGATCGCGGCAACCATTACCTCAGTGGTGGGCAGCTCCATTACTACGGTGGCGGGCTTTCTGGCGCTTTGCTTTATGAGCTTTACCCTGGGGCTTGATTTGGGAATCGTGATGGCAAAGGGTGTTGTGTTCGGGGTAATTGCCTGCATCACTATACTTCCGTCCATGATTCTTGTTTTCGCCAGGGCTCTGGAAAAAACAAGGCACAGGGCAGTGCTGCCGGAGCCGAAGGGAATCGGCGCATTTATTACAAAGCACTACAGGGTGTTTGCCGTACTTTTTGTTGCGGCTCTGATTCCGGCAGTGTTCGGCTATACGCATACGAAGGTTTATTATAACCTGGATGAAACGCTTCCCAAGACACTCCCCAGTATCGTGGCAAACGATAAGCTGAATGCGGAGTTTGATATGAATGCCACGCACATGCTGCTGGTAGACGGCGATGTTTCTCCCAAGGATGTCCGGCATATGACGGAGGAGCTTGAGAAGGTGGACGGCGTAAAATGGGTGCTGGGGCTGAATGCCCTGAAAGGGACGGCGCTTCCCGGAGAAATGGTGCCGGCTGAGCTTACAGAGACCCTGGAGGATGAAAACTGGCAGCTTTTGCTCATTGGATCCGCTTATAAGGTGGCATCGGATGAGGTGAACGCTCAGTGCGATACGTTGAGCGCAGTGAGTAAAAAATATGATCCCGGCGCGATGCTGGTAGGAGAAGCGCCATGTACCAGGGATTTAATCCGGATTACGGATCATGATTTCAGCACGGTAAGCATTGTTTCCATCGGGGTTATTTTTCTTATCATCCTGCTGGTATTCAAATCCCTCACACTTCCGGTAGTCCTGGTGGCGGTGATAGAACTGGCGATATTTATCAATATGGGAATCCCCTATTATACGGACACGGCCATACCGTTTATCGCCTCCATCGTAATCGGAACCATACAGCTGGGCGCCACAGTGGATTACGCCATTCTGATGACCACAAGATATAAAAGCGAGCGCCTGGGCGGGGCGGATAAGGCGCAGGCGGTTTCCGTGGCCTGCCAGACCAGCGTAAAATCCATTATGGTAAGCGCATTGTCCTTCTTTGCGGCCACCTTTGGCGTCGGGCTTTATTCCAATATTGATATGATAAGTTCCCTGTGCACCCTGATGGCAAGAGGCGCGCTGATAAGTATGGCATCGGTTATTTTTATTCTTCCTTCCATGCTGATGGTATTTGACGCGCTGATCCGGAGGACTACCTGGGGAATGAAAACAAACAAAGCAGAAAAGGAACAGGAGGCTTCACAGGCATGAATAGAATAAAAAGAAACGGATATCAGAAAATACTCAGTCTTACCCTGAGCGCATCGCTGCTGCTTGGCCTGACAGGGTGCGGGGCGCAGAAGGCGGAGGAAACCGCTGCTACAGCTTCGGAGGAAGAGGCGCTGCTGACAGAGGCGCTGAGCAGTCAGGGAGCGCCTTCCCACAGTGCGGAAACGGGAAAGGAGGAGACCGTTTATGTTCTGGCGGACGCTTCCGGCGGCGTGGAGAAGATCATTGTAAGCGACTGGCTGAAAAATAAGGACGGTGACAGTACCCTGCAGGATGCATCGGATTTACAGAATATCGAGAATGTCAAGGGCTACGAAACATTTGTCTCAGATGGGAAAAACGGGCTTACCTGGCAGGCGGACGGAGCCGATATTTACTATCAGGGAAGTACGGAAAAACAGCTGCCTGTTGCGGTGAAGCTTACCTATAAGCTGGACGGAAAAGAAGTAAAGCCGGAGGAAATCGCGGGAAAGAGCGGACGGGTGACCATCCGTATGGATTACGAAAATAAAGAAACGAGAACCGTTGAAGTAAACGGCAGAAAGGAAGAAATACATATCCCCTTTGCCATGCTGTCCGGTATGCTTTTGCCCCAGGATACCTTTTCCAATATCCAAGTTACCAACGGCCGTCTGCTGTCGGAAGGAAATAACAGCATTGTGGTGGGGATCGCTTTTCCGGGGCTGAAGGAAAGCCTGAACTGGGAGGAACTTAAAAAAGATTTGTCAAAGGCGGAGAAGAAACAGGCGGAGGAGGAGCTTGCCATTCCGGATTATCTGGAGGTCAGCGCGGATGCTGAGAATTTTTCTCTGGGAATGACTATGACAATAGCCATGAGTGACATGCTTTCTGATTTTTCCCTCACGGATTCCCTGGATCTGGAGGAAATGAATGATTCCATGAATGATCTGCAGTCAGCATCCAATGAACTGAAGGACGGGACCTCCGATTTAAAGGACGGCAGTGCAAAGCTGAAGGAAGGCACGGACAGTCTGGCAGATGGTGTGGTAAGCCTGAAGGACGGCGCCGGGAGCCTGAAGGAGGGAACCGGGGAGCTGTATGAAAAGTCCGGAGAACTGGACGAAGGCGCTGCAAAACTGGAGGAGGGCGCATCTTCACTGGCAGAGGGAGCAGATAAGCTCAACAGCGGCGCTTCCTCCTTAAGCGACGGGGCCGGAAGCCTTAAGGACGGCACCCACAGCCTGGTAGAGGGAACCGGCAGCCTGGTGGACGGCGCAGGAAAGCTGGATGCCGGAGCGGGGGCCCTGCAGGAAGGAATTGCCGGTGTTAATAATGGGATTTCGGCGTTGAAAACGGCCATGGAAACCGGAAGCGGCGACCAGCCGCCGATCCTGGGCAGTTCCGAGGCAATCGCGCAGAACATGGGAACATTATATGAAAAGGTAATCGCCTATTTTGATACCTATGAAAAGGATTTGGCGCCCGTAATCCAGATGATAGAGGAGCAGATGAGTCATGCAAATGGAGCGCTGGAGACCGCCCAGGCTAATCTGGATGCCGCCAGATCCCGGTGCAGCCAGGCTCAGGCCGATCTGGACAATGCATGTCAGCCTTCCACGGAAGAGGTGGAGGTAGTGACCGGCCGCAGTGTGGAAAGTGTCAGCGGCAACGATATTGTATCAGTGGACACTCAGACGAAGGAGGTGGCAACCATCTCTGCGGACGCGGTATCGGGGGCGGTGGAAAGCTACCGGGAGGCCGTCAGGGAGGAGGCTGTCTATGAAGCACAGGTTTCCGCTTACAGCGAACAGCTGAACCAGCTGGAGGAGGTGTATCAGGTGGTTCAGGGCCTGAGCAGCGATGCGGTGCAGAAAGCGACGGACATTGTTACTATCAAGCAGTATTGCGCTCAGCTGAGTGCCGGGACCCAGGCTCTTTATGCGGGCCTTGGGCAGGTGGACGGCGGGTTAACGCAGCTGGCAGATCAGGAAAAAGGGGTTCCCGCCCTGGTTGCGGGCGCCAATGCTCTGAAGGAAGGGACCGCAGGCGCAGTATCCGGCGCCCGGGAACTCAATGAGGGCGCCAAAAAGCTGGATTCAGGAGCCGGGACGCTGAAGGGCGGCCTGGATGAACTGAAAAACGGAGCCGCTACGCTTTCTGCAGGCAGCGGTACTCTGAAAACAGGAACCACACAGCTGAAGGAAGGCACTGCCCGGCTGGTGGAAGGGACAGGAAAGCTGGATGAAGGAGCGCTGACGCTCACCGACGGAGTGGATACCCTGGAAAACGGCGCGCATTCCCTGCAGGAAGGGGCGCTGGCGCTGGATGAAGGCGCAGGAACCCTGAAGGATGGTATGTTCCGCTTTGATGAAGAAGGAATCAGTAAGCTGACGGATATTTTCGGAGATAATACAAAAACCGTGACGGACCGTCTGAAGGCTGTGGCGGATTCCGGAAAGGAATACAAGACCTTCACCAGGCTGCCTGAGGGAATGGACGGCAGCGTGAAATTCATTATTAAAACAGCAGAGGTCAAAGCGGACAGCTGACCCGCCTGCTCTGATCTTCCGAACCGCAGGTTGCGGTTCACTTTTACTCCATCGTGAGGGATTTGCGCCGGATGCGCAGAAAACTGCAGGTTGCACTGCCGCAATTATCGGTTCCTCAACCGTACCTTGCGTGCCGGGCAATGACAAATACGATATCCTGACTGTATAGCACAGCCGGAAGATGCCAGATGTAACGGCGCTTCCGGCTGATTTTATATTAAAGCGGGGGACATTGTAAGTAGCAGTTAAAATGAAGAGAATAAATCTGTTTTTTACTGCCTTTTTTAGACAGTAAAATTTACAATGACAACATACATGTGTATGTATATCAGGAGGAGGAACATGTCAGAAAAAATAATTGAAGTATCCGGGCTGCAAAAATCCTATAAGGAAAACCATGTTTTGAAGGATGTCAGTTTCACTATTGATAAAGGGAGTATTTTTGCTTTGCTTGGTTCCAATGGTGCAGGAAAAACGACAGTTATCAAAATTCTTTCCACACTATTGAAAGCAGACGGCGGCAGTGCAGTTGTTAATGGATTTAATGTGGCGACGAATGGCGGCAATGTACGTGAGTGTATCAGCCTGACAGGGCAGTTTGTGGCGGTAGATGAAGTTTTGACAGGCAGAGAAAATCTGACGCTTATCGGACAATTGAAACGTCTGCCAAACCTCAAAAGCACCGTAAACGAATGGCTGTCTTTTTCAAGATTGGAGGATGCAGCCAACAAAAGAGTCTCCACCTATTCGGGGGGAATGCGGCGCAGGCTTGATATAGCTATGAGCCTTATGGGAAACCCCAATGTACTTTTTCTTGATGAACCTACAACAGGGCTTGACCCACAAAACCGTATTGCCATGTGGGATTTGGTAAAGGATTTAGCAAGGACAGGAACAACTGTATTTCTTACAACACAATATTTAGAAGAAGCTGAATTTCTTGCTGATGATATTGCTATTTTACATGACGGTAAAATCATTGCAGAGGGCACGCCGAGGTATCTTAAAGAAATATTGCCGGAGAGAGGGCTGCGGCTTGTTTTTGAAAGTGAGGTTAAAGCCGGTTCAGCGATAAAACTCTTAAATGAAAATGGAATTTCTGCCGACAGTATAGAACAAAACCTGCCCTCATTAGAAGATGTATTTTTAACACTGATTGATGAAAAAAAGGAGAAAAACCAATATGAAAAAATCTAGTAGAAATTTATTCCCTGATTCATGGGTTATGTTCAAACGCTGTTTAATTATATCATTGCGGAATCCTGAAACACTCCTGACGGCAACGCTGATACCATTTTTCTTAATTCTTTTATTTGGCACGGTCTTTGGCAGCATATCCGATGTGGGGGATTTTAATTACATTGATTTTATTGTGCCGGGAATTATTTTTCAAAGCATCGCCCAGGCCTCTCAATATTCGGCAATGAATGTTGCAGCGGATATGACAAAGGGTATCATAGACCGCTTTCGCTGTATGTCTGTTTCAAAATCTGCTGTGTTGATTGGCCATACAGGGGCTGGAGTGATGCGGGGGATTATTTCAAACATTGTTATTATGGCAACGGCTCCCATTCTTGGCTTTAGGCCGCAAGCAGGGTTTGTGGATTGGGTTTTGGTTATAGCGCTCCTTTTGTTGATAAATATTACATTTACGCTGATCGCTGTACTTTGTGGGACGATTTCAAAGTCGGTAGAAGGGGCAACCGGACTATTGTTCCCCCTTTTTATTTTACCTTTTACGAGTTCGGGATTTGCGCCTGTTGACACTATGCCAAGAGGTATTGGCAGGTTTGCTTCGATACAGCCTATGACACCGATGATTGACAGCTTGAGAGCCCTGACCCTTGATTTGCCTTTGGGGAATAGTTTAATGCTGGCACTTACATGGTGCATAGTATTAAGTGTTGTGTGTTTTGCTGTGTCAATGCGGACATTCAACCGTAAATAAGCATAACGGTAAATTATTAGCCAGGCCTTGCTGCATTGTGTTTAAAGTAAAAAATTGCCGGAGTAATTTCCTGACAACAAAAAATGTTTATTAAAATATTATATGATATTATTGCGTTATAAATTTCTGTATGCTACAATCGGATCAAGCAATGAATTCAACATATCTGTTCATCTTTTAAGATTCTATGCCGTACTGTCTCAGCGATTCCGCTGACAGGCCGGTATCTGCACGCAGTTTCGCGTGTGCATGAATGCATATGCCGAGGAAAATCCCATAGGAACGGCAGAGAGATTGCCCGGGCCATGAGGAAGATACATCCCGGTTACGTATGCGTGATAATGCATGAACTCCTTGCTGACAAATGAATAAGCAGGGAGAGCAAAAGGCATGGTTCTCTCTGCGGAAAAAGAAAGAGAGGAATGCCTATGAACCTTATAACAACAGGGGACACTTCTACCCAATTGCTGCCCCGGAACTATCAGTTTAACCTGAGTGATTTCGCTTTGTTCTTATCCGTGATGAAGAACAAGACGGCTTATGAATGCACCCTGAGTATTATTCTGGATGAACCGGAGCTGAAGCTGGCTGAGGTAGAGGTGGAGCAGGTAGTACTTAACAAAAGCGGGAAACGGGCTATCCGGCTGGATGCCTGGGCACGGGATACGCTTGACCGCCGTATTAATACGGAAATGCAGAATGAAACCGAAACGGATGATGTCAGGCGAAGAGCAAGATTTTATCAGGGTTTGCTGGATACTCCGGTTTTAAAATCAGGAAAGATGACAAAATATAAGCATTTGCCATCGACTATTATCATTTTCATTACGCAGGAGGATATTTTTGGACGGGATTTGGCTGAATACACATTTACTGAACAGTGTGAAGAAATTTCCGATTTGCCGCTGGATGACGGCACGAAGAAAATATTCCTGAATATGACCAGCAGGAATGGCCGTCCTGAGCTGATAAGCCTGCTGCAGTATATGAAAAATACAACGATTGATAATCCTGAAATCATAGTAAAGGATAGACGGATTGTCACGTTGGATGAAATTGTAAATGAAGTGAAGCAATCGGAAGAATGGGAGGCTGTAAAGATGAATATTCTTGAGATTGGAATTGAAAAGGGCAGGCAGGAAGGGCTTCAGGAAGGGCTTAAACAGGGAATCCATGCAATGATACAGGATAATCTGGAAGAGGGTGTGGAAGAAAAACGCATTTGTGAAAAGCTGCAGAAAAACTTTTCGCTGACCCGGGAAGCTGCGGAAGAAGAACTGCGCAGTTTCATGGAGGAAAAAGCAAAGAATCAGGAAGAACAATAGCAACTGACAAATAAGATATGCTGTTTTACATTCCCTGTAATAAAGAGGATCCGAAGAGACTGGAAGGTAGTTTCTCCGGATCTTTTTCTCTTTTCCGGCCGCTTAGTAACAGCTGAGAAAACTTAGCGGTTATCCCATTTCTTTGCGTTCCCTCCATCCCCCACATTTCACAGTATACGTCCAAACGCCGATATGCTATAATGACCAGGTACAAACACGAAAGAGGTGGCGGAATTGGCAAAACAAAAAGAAATAAAAACCAATGCCATGCGCATTCTGGACCGAATGAAAATCCCCTATACCCACTACACCTATGAATGCGGAGAATTTATTGATGGCATACAGGTTGCGGATATGCTGGACCTTCCTCATGAAAAGGTATACAAGACACTGGTTACCCAAAGCCCGTCCAAAGAATATTTTGTATTCGTGATACCCATAGAAGCGGAGCTTGATTTGAAGAAGGCGGCCAGGGCTGCGGGCCAGAAATCCGTGGCAATGCTCCATGTAAAGGATATCAATACCGTTACAGGATACATCCGCGGCGGCTGCACCGCAGTGGGGATGAAGAAACAGTATAAAACACTGATAGAAAAAAGTGCACAGTCCCTGCCTTCCGTAATCGTAAGCGGAGGCCGCATCGGTTCCCAGATTGAACTGGATCCGGCAGATCTGGCAAAAGCGGCGGCAGCGGAATTTGCGGATATTATTGTTGGCTGAGACTGGACGGCGGACGAAGTATCGGACAGCGTCCGGAGAATCCTGAAAGGAGGAAATGCAGTGGCAAAGAAAGCGAAAACCAGGGAAGATAAGCTGAAGGTTTGGGAAAAGAAGATATCCAAAAAACTGGATTTTCTTATTGTTGGAATTTTTTTCCTGATATTTGCGGCAACGGCGGTGAACGAAACACTGGAAGCAAAAGGGATGACCCTTCGGGGCCTTCTGTCTGAAGTCAAGTTTCCTGGAAAAAGCTGACAGGGCATCCTGCCTGATAAGCGGAAGGATGACGGAGCATCAAGCCCGGTATACATTAAGCGGAGGAAAATCCTCTGTTTGTCAGAGGCTGGCATTTTGCTCCGCAATACAAGGAGGTAACACAGTTGAGTGAGAATAAAAATATCATGGAGTACGAAACGGTAGAGCTGGATGATAAGGATGACGCTCTTGTCATCATAGATCAGACAAAGCTGCCGGGAAAAACGGAGATTATCCGTCTGAAAACTGCACAGGAAATGTGGGATGCCATTTATCTTCTGAAGGTACGCGGCGCCCCGGCCATTGGCGTGGCGGCGGCTTTTGGCATTTACCTTTTGGCCAAGCAGATAGATACGGCGGATTACAGCACTTTTCTTGCCGAATTCAGAAAACAGAAGGAATACCTGGATTCGTCCCGCCCCACCGCGGTAAATCTGTCCTGGGCGCTGAAGCGTATGGAAAAAATTGTGACAGACAATAGGGATAAATCGGTGGAAGAAATCAAGCGGCTTCTGAAAGCGGAAGCGGATGCCATCAAGGCAGAGGATATCCGGGTATGCAAAACCATCGGGGAATTCGGCCTTACCCTTGTGAAGCCCGGCGATGGCATCCTCACCCACTGTAATGCGGGACAGCTGGCCACAAGCAAATACGGAACCGCCACAGCGCCTATTTATCTGGGAGAGGAAAGAGGCTATCACTTCCGTGTTTTTGCGGATGAGACCCGTCCGCTGCTGCAGGGAGCCAGGCTGACCAGCTATGAGCTGCATTCTTCAGGTGTGGATGTGACCCTGATCTGTGATAATATGGCGGCCACCGTAATGAAAAACGGCTGGGTGGACGCTGTTTTCGTAGGCTGTGACAGAGTGGCCCGTAACGGTGATACCGCTAATAAAATAGGCACTTCTTCGGTGGCGATTGCTGCGAATTATTATAACGTGCCTGTCTATATCTGCGCACCTACCTCTACCATTGATATGAATACGGCCACAGGCGCGGATATTCATATTGAAGAACGCCCTGCAGAGGAAGTCACACAGATGTGGTATCGGGAACGCATGGCGCCGGAGGGCGTAAAGGTATATAATCCTGCATTCGATGTGACGGATCACAGCCTGATTGCAGGAATCGTAACGGAATATGGCATTGCACGGGAGCCCTATGAGGAATCCTTCCGTGAAATTTTTGCCAGAAAAGAAAATGCGGAATATGATTGAATATGGTAATTATATTGACAACAGGGGCGTGCTGGGAATAGTCCGCCGTGCCTGTAATTATGTGGATGCCAGGCTGGTGGACCACGGATTCCGGGTGGCCTGTATCGTATCCAGGATACTTGCCAGGCTGGGCGGCTATACGGAAAAGGAAATGCGGGATATCTGCATCCTGGCTCTGTACCATGATATAGGTGCTTATAAAACGGAAGAAATCAGCCGGATGCTGGAATTTGAAACCAGAAATATGCAGGAACACTCCATTTATGGTTATCTGTTCATTAAGTATTTTACGCCTTTGCAGGAAGTGGCTCCGGGGGTCCTGTTCCATCATACCACCTGGCGCAGGCTGCAGGAGCTGCCCGGCGTCAGCCCGGAGAATAAGAGGCTTGCCCAGATCATGTACATAGCGGACCGGGCGGATGTGTGCCTGGAGGAAGAAGGCTGCAGCTATCAGGAATTTGCACGACGCCTTCTGGCCGGACGGGGAGTGAGATATTCTCCTGAAATAGCGGATATTGTGCTGGCGGAGGATTTCCTGGAGCTTTCCTCTGAAAGGGAGGCCTGGGAAGCTGAATTATGGGAAAAAATCTGGAAGGTTCCCTTCACAAAGGAAGAGATAAGAAAATATCTGGACATGGTGATTTATACCATTGATTTCAGAAGCAGGCATACCGTGACCCATACCATGACCACGACCAGCATCAGCTATGAGCTTGCAAAGAGGATGGGGCTTAAGGGCAGGGCACTGAGTGATATTTATTTCGGCTCCCTGCTTCATGATCTGGGAAAAATCGGCATACCCGTGGAAATCCTGGAATTCCCCGGGAAGCT
This sequence comes from Eisenbergiella massiliensis, assembly GCF_003435485.1. Lineage (NCBI taxonomy): Bacteria > Bacillati > Bacillota > Clostridia > Lachnospirales > Lachnospiraceae > Eisenbergiella > Eisenbergiella massiliensis. The sequence goes on along the minus strand of NZ_QVLV01000010.1, from coordinate 66,718 downwards.
GAGCCCTCAGGCCATGCGGATTATGCGCACCCATGTGGAGCTTACCGGCCTGATCCTGGGCCCTGATGTGGAAGAAAAAATACGGAAAATTGCCATGAGGCACCACGAAAAGCTGGACGGATCCGGCTATCCCCTGGGACTGACGGCCATGGATCTCAGCCTGGAGGAAAGAATTGTGGCTGTCGCAGATATCGTCAGTGCGCTTGCAGGGACAAGAAGCTACAAGGAGGCCTTTTCCAGGGAGCGTATTGTGGGAATCATCGGCAAGATGAAAGAGGACGGCCTCATTGACGGCAGCATTGTGGATGTTATGACGGATAATTTTGACGATATCATGGGAAAAACAGGAGTGCGCTGTCAGCCGATTATGGATATGTATCAGGATATCCAGAGGGAATACCAGGAACTTGCCGGCTATATGGAGGGAGACTGGAACGGCCGACATCATAATCAGGCAACAGCTGCTAACGACGCTTGACGTAACAGTTGAGGCAGGTCTGTGCATTTACTGTGCAGACCGTGAGAAAGCATGGCGGCGGCAGGCATCCGCCCCTCGCCGAAGGCGACTTTTCATGGGCGGATGCAGTAACGGTTCGGCCGAAGGCCGAACTGTTACTGCTTGACAGATGGAAAGCGCTGTGATAGGATGTTAAAAATCCCGGGCCGCATACAATAATGGATTTTATACTGTCAGATTTTTGCAGCGGCGGGAAAAGGAGATTACCAATGACACTTACAGCAGAAACCGATAAGATTACAAGGCGAATCAACTCTGTACAACTGGAACCGATGAAACATTGTACAGAGGTTAATCATTAGGCAGTAACGGTTCATCGGAAGAAACGGAACAGATGCAGCAGTATACACACGGTATGCTCCGGAATATGGGGCGGCGTGTGTCTGGTTTGTGTACCGGTTTTCTCCGAAGATACCCGTGCCGCTCCTTTTTTACGGAGCGCTGTTGTAGGTGATATATGAGAGGCCGCGGACAATGTTTTGTCTGCGGCCTTTCCGTATCTGTGCACACCACAGGCCTTCCTGCGGCAACAATGCCGGAGAAGAATGCCTGAGGACATCTGTGCATGGAAGCGGATGTAATGCGGAAGGGCTTTGCAGAAATGCAGGGCCTTTTTTTGATAGAAATATTTGTATGGACTGCAGAATGCGATGGGCGTAAAACGCCGGTGAACGCATTGGAAATATCTGCGGCAGGCACAAAAAGAGAGGAATGACAGATTATGAGCTTACTTGATATTACGGAGCTGTCACTGAGCTATGGTGACAAATGTTTATATAAAAATGCGGAATTCTCCCTGTTCAAAGGAGAGCATGTGGGAATCGTAGGAGCCAACGGCGTGGGGAAAAGCACTTTTATCAATATCTGTACCGGAAATACCATACCGGATGAGGGACAGATCAGGTGGCAGCCGGGAATCAGCCGTGGCTACCTGGATCAGCATGCCGCGGCGGATGCGCAGCAGACCGTGCTGGAGTATATGCAGGCATCCTTTTCGGCGCTTTTTGAAAAGGAGAAGGAGATGGTACAGGCTTATCAACGCTATTCGGCCGGTGAAGAGGACGCGCTGAAAAAAGCGGAAAAATACCAGCAGCAGCTGGAAGCCGCGGATTTTTATTCCATTGAATACCGGATAATGCGGATTGCAGAGGGGCTGGGGCTGACAGCCATTGGCATGGATAAACAACTGGGGAATTTAAGCGGGGGACAGCGGGCCAAGGTGATTCTTTCCAAGCTTCTGCTGGAGGAGCCGGATGTACTGCTGCTGGATGAACCCACGAACTTTCTGGACAAGGAGCATATCCGGTGGCTGTCCGAATATCTGACGGAGTTTTCCGGGGCGTTTCTGGTGGTATCCCATGATTTTGCCTTCCTGGAGCAGATCAGCACCTGTATCTGCGATATTGATGAACAAAGCATCCGGAAATACAGCGGAAAATACTCGGACTTCCTGAAGCAGAAAAAACATCTGCGGGAGGATTATATAAGGCGGTATACCGCCCAGCAGAAGCAGATAAAAAAGACGGAGGAATACATCCGTAAAAACATTGCCGGCGTCAACAGCCGGAATGCCAAGGGCAGAAGAAAGCAGCTGGAAAGGCTGGAGCGTATGGCTCCGCCTGCCAAAACCTATGTGAAGCCGGTATTCCGCTTCCATTCGGGCAGGGAGGTGCATGAGGAAATCCTCCTGCAGGTGAACGGGCTGGCAGCAGGATATTATTATCCGGTGATTTCCGGGATCAGTTTTACGGTAAACAGGGGACAGAAGGTGGTGATAACGGGCTTCAACGGCATCGGCAAATCCACGCTTTTAAAGACGCTGGTGGGGCAGCTGCAGGCCCTGGACGGTAATTTCAGTATATCGGAGGCCGTACAGACCGGCTACTATGAACAGGAATTTTCCTGGGATACGCCGGAACAGACGCCGCTTGCCGCAATCCGTTCCTGGTTTCCTCAGCTTACGGAAAAGGAGGCCAGAAGACATCTGGCCGGATGCGGAATAGACAGCAAAAAGGCGGGGCAGAGCCTTTCTACCTTAAGCGGCGGGGAACAGGCCAAGGTCAAGCTGTGCAGGCTGACGCTTCAGCCCGCGAACCTGCTGATCCTTGACGAGCCTACCAACCACCTGGATGATCTGGCAAAGGAGGCGTTGAAGGAGGCGCTGGAGAAGTATGAGGGAACCGTGATTCTGGTGTCCCATGAAGAAAAATTTTACCAGGACTTCGCTGATAAAATCATATCCCTGGAGCAGGTACGCCCCAGGGAATAATCAAAATCATGTGCCGTCCTGGACAGATACAAAATTATAATAAACGGATAAGCTGCAAAGCTGTAATACAGTCGCTGCGGGAGTGGATGCCGCGGGATTTAACATCCTGCGGCCCGGCAGGCTTTTTTTACGGAATACCCATATGCGGCAGCCAGCAGCAGCGCAGCGATCAGGCAGATGCTCCCATTGATGGCAAGCGCCATAGCTTCCGCGGAGGCAATATGGCCGTCATTGGTGTACATAACAAAGAAATCAAAGAGGTAAGCTGATAAAATACCAATTACGGAAGGAAGGAGGAAAAGTCTGCGAAGCTGGGAGGAAAGGCAGCCCCGCAGAAAAGCCGCATTCGCGCCAAGCTGGCTCAGATCCCGGAACACCAGCCTTTCGGACTGTCCCAGGGTAAGGCCTCTGGTGTAGGCAATGATGACGGCGGCAGCCAGGCAGATAATGGCAACATATAAAAAGAGAAGGAAAAACACAGCATGACGGACAAAAGAGATTTTCTGTTCAAGGATTTTAAAATAAGGTGCATATTTCCAGTCAAAATCCCTTTCGGGCTGCTCCGGATAAAGTGTGACCGTTCTGTCATAGCCGTACTCTTTTCCCTGGCTGCGCGCCTGCTCATGCTGATAGGGATCATAATTCCCTAAAACAAGCATTTCAGAGCTTGCACGCTCGGAAAAGGCACGGTAAAGCTCCCTGGCGAAGGCATAGGAATTCTCCGCATCCGCCGTTTGAAACAGTACCTGTTTCGTCTTGTTTTTGTCAACGGCGCCTTCCGACAGCATGGCGTAATCAGAATCACTGAGAACGTATCTTGCCTGGGTGTCAGAACCCCTGCCCACTACCAGCTGGTGGCAGACAAGCGTTCCCGCAAAGGAAACAGGGTGGGCATTTCCATTCAAATCCGTAATCTGATCCAGGTCGTCAAAATGCGCCCAGATTGTTTCAGCGGCATCCGGATGGGTAAGCAGCAGGTAGGTGCCGGGCTGAACCCGGACAGCTTCCCCGGTATAGGCATTGTAGGCGCTTTCACTGAGAAACTGCATGTATCCGGATTTTTCCATGTAGGTTTCAATGAGGTAACCCTGATCATCGTAATCTCTGTCCACAGAGCTGCCAATTAGATTCAGGAAGGTCAGTTCATGATAAGCCGTAATGGTTACGCCAAAATCCCCGGCAATATGGTAAATTTCTTCCTTTGTCAGCTCCCCGGAATCCGCCGGATAAAAGAAGGATACATCCTCCGGATTCTGTGCATTGAAGTTACTCAGGCCTGTCATAAGCGTGGGGACATAGAAGGCGCCGAACAGACCGCAGAACAGCAGCAGGGTAATGATACACATGCTGCGCACCATCTGCGCGCCCAGGAATTTCAACATGTTGTAGGAAATGATATGGTTATAGTAGTGCTGGGGCCGCGCTCCCTTTTTATGGCAGGAAATGGAGTACACCAGAATCCGGTAAATTCCCAGGAAGGCAGGCAGGAAAAAAACGGAGGGCAGGCTTCCCAGGCTTCTATGGAATAAACGCAGTGAAAGGGGCGAAAGGCAGAGCGCAAGAAACAGTCCCGATACAAGAAGTATGCAGCCGGAAAGCAGATATCCGGGGGTAACTGTTTTTTTCAGCGGCTCGCTTCTGTGCTGTTCCTGAATAATTTCGATCACATTGCTGCGCTTCATAAACAGGTTGGCCTGGATAAACAGGGACACGGCGATGAGAATTACGAAGAGCAGAGTATATAACAGGCCCCGGGCTGAAATGGAGAAGGCGGCGCCGGTGGACTGTTTTACCAGCGGGAGAAAACAGAGCCAGACGATAAAGGACAGAAGCTGTCCGGCGGCAGTTCCGCAGACGGCGCACAGGGCAAGGAGGGAAAGAAGCTCCCGTGACAGTGAGCACATATAGGTTTTGCGGGGAAGCCCCATGGCGGTCAGGATTCCTGTTTCCCGGCTTTTATAACGCAGAAACAGGGATGAGGAATAAATGGTAAAAAGAAAACAGCCAAGGAGCGCCGCCGCAAATATGATGTAAACCTGCTTGCGGGAGTCCCCGCCCTCCGGCAGGACACTTTGCACCAGCGGGCTGGTGAGAACTGCCAGGAAAGAGGAAATAAGGAGAATGGCGAAGGTATTGCAGCCAAGAAACAGCCTGTATTCGCCGGGATTATTTTTACGGAGATGTTGGAAAATGGTATGCAGTGTCATGATTTACATCCTTTCATTGAGTTGTTTCAGTTCATCAAGCAGTATATCCATGAATTCCCGGCGGCTGCCCTGGCGTTTCAGTTCCTTCTGCACCTGGCCGTCCCGCATCAGTAGAACCCGGTCACAGTGGCTGGCGGAGAAGCTGTCATGTGTGACCATGAAAATTGTGGCGTCCAGTTTCTCTTTGGCTTCCCGGAATGCGCCGATGACGGCGGCGCCGGAACGGCTGTCAAGGTTGCCGGTAGGCTCATCCGCCAGAATCAGATCCGGATGGTTCATCAATGCCCTGGCAACGGCGGTGCGCTGCTTCTGCCCTCCTGAAATCTCAGCGGGATATTTGTCCGCGATATCGGTGATGTCAAACAGCTCCATCAGGTTTTGGGCCTTTGCCTCCATGGGCTTATAGGGAGAATGAAGAATGATTTTGGGAATACAGATGTTTTCAAATACCGTCAGGCCGTCCAGCAGGCAGAAATCCTGAAATACAAAGCCCAGTTTTTTGCTTCTTACCTGCGCCAGCCGTGCTTCATCCAGATTCTCCAGCGGCGTGCCGTTCAGCAGGATTTCTCCGGAATCATGGGGGATAAAACAGGAGATGCAGTTGAGCAATGTGGTTTTGCCGCTTCCCGAGGGCCCCATGACAGCCACGAACTCGCCTTTTTCAACGGTGAGGTTAACGTCCTTTAACACCTCATAGGTGGCGGAGCCGGTGTGATAGCTTTTATATAAATGATTTACGTGCAGCATGTTTGATTCCTCTCTTTCTTCCGGGCTGTGTCCGGTGTTTATGCTTCTATTGTAGGGGAAAAGGCGCCTGTTTCCCACGGGAGGCAGGGTAATGTTTGGGAGATATTTTGTAAAGTTCGGTGATTCACGGGAAATAAGGAATATGTTATACTGGATACGGCTTTGGCGCGCCGCCTGAAATCGGAAGCGCGGCCGCGGCGGGCCTGAATTGGAAAAAGGAAGAAACGGAGCTGTAACGGAATGCTGGAAATTGCGATTTGCGATGACGAAAAAAAACTGAGGTTGGATCTGCGCCATGTGATAGAAAAAGAGCTTGCGCTTGACGGCGTGGAGTTCGGCCTGACCGAATATGAAAGCGGGGAGGCGCTTCTTCGGGGCATCAGGGAAAGGAATGCGGATATTATTTTCCTGGATATTGAGATGGGCGGCATGAACGGCATGGAGGCGGCCAGGGCGCTCCGGAAAAACGGACAGCCTGCGGTAATAATATTTGTGACCTCCTATCCTGATTTTGTATTCCATGGCTATGAGGTCAGGGCGCTGAACTACATATTAAAGCCGTACAAGGAAAAAAAGATAAAAGAGGTTCTGCGGGATGCGCTGAAGGAACTGGAAATCAGTACGGAGAAATATTTTACGGTGGAGCAGAAGTCCGGCACCCTGCGTCTTGCGCTGGGACAGGTCAGGTATTTTGTCAGCGAGGGAAGAAAGATAGCGGCAGCGGCGGAAGGGGAGAGAATCTCTTTTTACGGGAAGCTGGGCGAAGTGGAAGAAGAGCTGCCTGACTTTTTTGTCCGCTGCCACAACAGATATCTGGTGAACCTGAATTATGTGACGAAGCTGGAAAGCGCGGCACTGTATTGTGAAGGAGAGAAAATACCGGTCAGCCGTTCCTGCAGCCAGGAAACGGCGGCGGCTTTTGCGAGGTTTATGCTGAAATGATGGTTTCAAAAAATCTGATAATCTGTGTATTATCAATCATATATGTATCCTTTATTTTCCGCTTCCTTCTTTGCTTCCTGAAGCTGAAGCAGGGACTCCTGCAAAAGGCGGCCGCCATTGCAGGGGTCTGGATTGTGGGCTGTACGGTGGTTTTTCCGGAGGACCCGTTTAACGTTTTCGGGATGCTCGTTTTATTTGCCATGGTGCTGCTCATCTGCTTTGAAGGAAGCGTTGTGCGGCGGCTGTCGGTGGTACTCCTCCTGTATCCCATCATTGTATCCGTCAATTTTGTGACCCTGGATGCCACCGGAATCGTTTTTTTCCGGCTGACGCCGCAGACTCCCTTTTGGGATGCTGCGCTGAACGCTTTTTCCATGCTTTTGCGGGATCTGATATGGATGGGGATTTACTTTGCCTTCCGTAAAAAGGCCGCCCATTCCATAAAAATGATGACGGACCGGATGTGGCTGCTCATGGATATCGTATGCGCCGCGGCATTTGCAGGCAGCATCACCCTGATTTCCACAATAAGCCATAAAGATGCCTGGCTCACCTATCCATCCTGCCTGGCCTGTGTGGTGACAAGCCTGGGCTGTATCTGGCTGGCGGCCTATATCGGTGAAACCATCCGCAGGGATATGGAAATGGAAAACATGAAGGTGCGCCAGGCATACTATGAGGAGCTGGAAAAAAACCAGCTGGCGGTCCGCAAGCTCCGCCACGACATGAACAACCACCTGGGTGTTATCGGCTCCTTCCTGGAGGAAAAGGAATACGACAAGGCGCTTGCCTATTTTAAAGAGCTGAATATCACCGCAGCGGCCCGAAACCGCAAATTCTGTGAAAACAGCCTGGTCAACGCGGTAATCAACGCAAAATATAACCTGGCGCTGGAAAAAAATATAGACTGCTTCGTCAACATCGAGCTGGATAACCTTCTCGCCATGGATGACGTAAGCCTGTGCACCATTTTCGCCAACCTTCTGGACAATGCCATAGAAGCGGCGCAGAAGGTCCCCGACAGGGAAGCCCGCCGCATTTCCCTCAAGGCCCGCTACACCGGGGAATCGCTCTGCATCGAGGTGGAAAACAGCAGGACCGGGGAACTGGCGGAATCCAAAGCCGGACTTCTCACCACCAAGCCTGATAAAGAAAACCATGGCTACGGCCTCCGATCCGTCCGTGACGTAGTAGAAAGCTACGGCGGCCATATGGACATCACACCGGCTGCCGATGCCTTCCGCGTAACCATCTGGATAGGCAGCCTTGTTTAGGGGGCTGGGAGATTTCCGGGCCGGGGCAGCGCTTTTGGAATTCGCAAAAGGATAAAGCCCGGTAACTCTTCTGTTACCCGGACAGATGCAAACTTCACAAAGTCTTAAGTATTATTAAGAAATTTTAGTATGGACAAATTCGGGAAAAAGTAATATAGTTGGTGAGGTTAAAAGGTTTTTGGGGGAAGGGGCATTTGACATAGTTTAGCGTGGCTTAAGAGAGGTGCCTGACATGAGACAGAATGAGGTAAGCTCCTGCGCTGCCGGAGGAATCGGGAGAGCGCGGAATTACCAGTTGGATAATTTGAAATGCCTGCTCATTTTTGCAGTTGTATTAGGACATATGCTGGAGCTGTTTATGGGTAAAGATTCGGGGAACCGGATCCTTTATCTGGTCATCTATTCCTTCCATATGCCGCTGTTTGCTTTCGTATCCGGAGTGTTTGCCAGATATAATCCGGATAAAATCAAGAAGAATATGATATATCCTTATCTGGTTTTCCAGACCCTTTATGTGATTTTCGCAAATCAGGTGCTGGAGAAGGATGCGGATATGCAGTATACCACGCCGTACTGGCTGCTGTGGTATCTGTTCGCCATCATCGTGTGGAATCTGGTGCTTCCGCTGGTGCAGGGCGGCAGCCTGGGCAGGAAGGCCGTCATGCTCATAGCGGCCGGGGCCGCCAGTGTGCTCATCGGCTTTGATGATAAGGCGGGATATTATCTGTCGGCCTCCAGGATTGTGGAGTTTTTCCCTTATTTCCTGCTGGGCGTATATTATAAAGAACTGAAGAACGGTGTGAAGGAAACGGTTTCGGAGCATCTGAGGAAGCATAGAAGGCTGTCCGTCCTTACCGGGGCGCGGGGAAAGGCCATGCTCAGGGCTTTTCTGATGGCCGGGCTGCTGGTGTTGATTGGGCTGCTTGTCTGGTTTATCAGCCGGCATGCGGAGGATATCAATTCCGCGTGGCTTTACGGCTCCGTTTCTTATAAAAAAGGAAATTACGGCTGGCAGTTCCGTGTGCTGAGCATCGGCGCTGCGCTGATGTGGCTTTTATTTTTCCTGTTGAGTATGCCGGCGGCGAAAATACCGTTTCTTTCCTATATCGGGGCGAACACTATGCCGGTGTATCTGCTCCACGGCTTTGTGATTAAATTCCTGAGCAAGATTAAGTTTTTTAAATTTGTGGAGCATGATGAAGCTGCGGCGCTGATTTTAAGCGTTGTGCTTGTGGCGTTTCTGTCCTGGAAGCCGCTGGTTAACTTCCTGTCGCCATTGTTTCGGTGGAACCGGGAGGATTTCAGGCGCAGCGGCCGAAAGCGGCTGAAGAAAAATACCATGCCGGGATGAAATAAAAACTATGCTGTGATGAAATTACGGAAGAACTGCTGCTTTTCATCAGTTTTCCTTATATGGCAAAATAAAAAGAGAAGCCGGAAGATGATATACCCTTCCGACTTCTATTTTTCTGTATTTCCCTGCGATTGCAGGAAGAAATCAGTATTATCTTGGTTCCTGAAAGTCTACAGTTCCAGAACCTCCTGCGCGATTTCCACTGCATCTTCAATGCAGCCGGGGCAGGTGCGGATAACCTTTCCTGTGTCAATGCCCTTCAGTTCACGGCATATGATAGTGCCATTCTTCTCTTCAAAGCGTTTCAGGATTTCGCGGGAAAGCTTATAGGTGTCTGCTTTGGTCCCGGGATTTGCCAGGCAGCCATCGCTGTTCTTAAAGCCTGCCAGCATTACGGCTCCTGAAACGGCGCCGCAGGTGCCGTCCATGCAGCCCATGCCCAGCCCGAAGGCTTCACCGGCACGGAAGAGGGTTTCCTCGTCCACGCCGATTTCCTTACAGAAGGAACAGGCAACAGCCTGACAGCAATTGTATTTCTTATCATGATTGGCAATCGCCAGTTCTTTTTTCGTCATGTCAGCTCCAGTTTCCGTAATTAATAAGCCTTTGCTTCCTCTTCACCCTTCATCACACGAAGTCCGCCCTGCGCCAGGGCAAGAAGCTCATCCTCGCCGGGATAGATTACAAAGTCGGCAATCCAGCCTACGCGCTTTTTCAGATCTTCACAGGTTACCTTGGAATAAGCGATGCCGCCTGTAAGGATGATCTTGTCAACCTTGCCGTTAAGGACGGTGGCCATGGCGCCGATATCCTTTGCCATCTGATAATGGAATGCATCCAGTACAGCTGCGTATTCCGGTACGCCTTCCAGCGCTTTGTCTTCCACGATGCGGGCGTCATTGGTTCCCACATAGCCGTTGAAGCCGCCGCCGCCAACCAGCTTCTTGTAAATTTCTTTTTCCGTATATTTGCCGGAGAAGCATAATTTCACCAGATCACCGGCGGGTACGGTGCCTGCGCGTTCAGGAGAGAATGCGCCTTCGCCGTCGAGGATGTTGTTTACGTCAACAATTTTGCCGCCTCTGTGTGCGCCTACGGAGCAGCCGCCGCCCATATGCACCACGATCAGGTTCAGCTGTTCGTAGGGGATGCCGGATTCCTTGGCGTATCTTCTGGCAACAGCCTTCTGGTTCAGGGCATGGAAGATACTTCTTCTGGGAAGCTCGGGGCATCCAGAATATCTGGCAACAGGCTCCAGCTCATCTACAACAACCGGGTCAACGATAAAGGAAGGAACGCCGATGGAATCGCCGATTTCCCTTGCCAGGATACCGCCCAGGTTGGAAGCGTGCTGTCCCTGATAGCCGATTTTCAGATCATTAAGCAGATCGTCGCTCACCTTGTAGGTGCCGCCCGGGATGGGCTTAAGCAGTCCGCCGCGCCCTACGATGAAATCCAGGGAATGGATGTCGAAGTTCTTCTCCTTCAGGAGGTCCGTGATAATTTCCTTACGGAAATCCTTCTGGTCGATGATGGTGGCGTACTTTGAGATTTCTTCAGTGGGGTGTCTTAAGGTTTCTTCAAAAAGAAGGGTTTCGTCCTCAAAAACACCGATTTTGGTTGAGGTGGAACCGGGATTGATAATTAAGCTCTTATAAGACATAGGGTTTTCTCCTTTTCTTTTATGAAGCGGTTAGTCCGCTCAGCCTCTTTTTTTATTCAGCTCTTCCGCAACTACGGCAGCCAGGGCGATGGAGTTTACCTTTGTTTCAAAGGTATCGGAACGGCTGGTAAGGATGGCGGGAACCTGGGTTCCTGTAAGGATGCATCCGTTCTTTACGCCATTAACCATGTGCACAATTGCTTTGTAAACCAGGTTTCCTGCATGGATGTCGGGGAACAGCAGAATGTCCGCATCACCCTGGATTTTGCGGTCGGTTGCCCCTTTGTGTTTTGCAGCCTCCGGATCAATGGCCAGGTCGAGGGAAAGCGGTCCGTCAACAACACAGCCGGTGATTTTTCCTTCCTCGCACATCTTTGTCAGCTCGGCGGCCTCTACGGTTACGGGCATTTTCGGGTTAACCACCTCAACAGCGGCCAGAGGGGCTACCTTGGGGTTGGGAACGCCGCAGGCATGAGCCACTTCTACGGTATTTTCAATAATATGTACCTTGTCCTCCAGCGTAGGGTAGGTCATGAATGCCACGTCGGTGAAGAACAGCAGCTGGTCGATGCCGGGGATATCGAATACGCATACATGGGAAAGCGGATTTCCGGTTCTCAGGCCAACCTCTTTGTCAAGAATACTCTTTAAGAAGGTTTTGGTTTCCAGAAGGCCCTTCATGTACATATCCACCTTGCCGTCATGGGCAAGCTTTACTGCGGTCAGGGCAGCAGTCCATTCATCGGGTTCGTTGATAATTTCGAAATCGGAAATGTCAATGCCGCCCGCTGCTGCGGTTGCTTTGATTTTTTCCTCATCGCCTACCAGGATGGCGTTGGCAATGCCGCGGTCCTTGGCCGCCCTTACCGCTTCCAGAACTGCGCTGTCCTGCGCAACGGCAACGGATACGGTCTTCTGGCCGCATTCTTTTACTTTGGAAATCAGTCCGTCAAAACTTGTACTCATTTGTTCGCACCTCATTTGAAATTGTTTTATGGTATTGTGGAATCTGTGTTGCTGCGGGCAGATGGAGAACCATTACCTTCCATACGCCGGAAACGGCAGGAACCCCGGAAACTGTATAAAAAATGCCCATTGTTAAAATTATAACACTTCTATTTCTAAAGGTCAAGGCAGATCACCACACCCGCAAGGAGAAACGTAACAGTTCAGCCTTCGGCCGAACTGTTACTGCATCCGCCCATTATAAGTCACCTTCGGCGAGGGGCGGATGCCTGCTGCCACCACGTTTTCTCACGGTTTGCGCAGTGAATGCGCAAACCTGCCCGAACTGTTACGGAGAAACGCATCAGCGCAGGCGCCATCCTTTCCGCCGTTCCAGTCTGCGCTGGTGCGTTTCTTCTGCCAAAGTGGTTGCAAGTAACTGTGAGGGTACTAAACAGCTGCGAAGCGGCAATACTTTAAGAAATAGTTAACGAAATCTTAAATGCGGTATATCTAAGAAAATGGTATAATATGGATAGTTATGACGGAAACGGACTGTTATTAAGCAGAGAAAGTAATCTGTTATTGGAAAACGGAGAATTACGAAGGATGAATGATACTGAGGAAAAAAAGAGAAAAGGGGACGATTTTCTCCTGCAGGGGGCCATTTTGGCCGCCGCCGGTATTATAGTGCGTTTTATTGGCCTGATTTATAAAATCCCCATGACACGCATCCTGGGTGACGAAGGCATTGGCTACTATAATACTGCTTATGAGATTTATAATATCGGCCTTATCCTTTCTTCCTACAGCCTGCCGCTGGCGATATCAAAGCTGCTGGCGGGCTATGAATATAAGGGAGAGCGGGAGAACTCCCGCAGGGTTCTGGTATGCGGCGGCGTTCTGGGGGCCGTTGCCGGCGGGCTGATGACTGCGGTTCTGCTTGCGGGCGCGGAGAAAATAGCGGAGGTAATTTTCAAGAGTCCGGGAAGCGCCTTGCCGCTGCGGGTCATGGCGCCGACCATTCTGGTGTTTTCACTGATGGGAGTGCTGCGGGGGTATTTCCAGGGGCATGGAAATATGGTTCCCACGTCGGTTTCCCAGATCGTGGAGCAGTTGGTTCATGCCGCTGTGAGCATATGGGCTTCCTTTGACTTTTTGAGGCGGTTTGCGGGAAAAGAAAATCCCGCTTCCTATGGCGCGGCAGGAGGCACCCTGGGAACGTTTGCGGGGGCCGCGGCGGCTTTTGTGCTGCTGGCGGTGCTGACGGCGAAGCATGTGACGAAGCAGAAGCGGATGCATTCCGCCAAAGCTGCCGGGGAAAAAAGTGAAGAAACCGCTTCGCTAAAACACATTTTTATGCTTCTTTTCCTGACGGTCCTTCCTATTATCCTAAGCCAGACGGTGTACCAGCTAAGCGGTACTGTGGACAATGCCCTGTTCGGCAATCTCATGTCGGCAAAGGGTTTAGATGAAGCGCAAAGACAGTCAATGCTTGGAATTTACAGCGGAAAATACCGTCTGCTTACCAACGTTCCGGTAGCCATAGCGACGTCTCTGGGAGCGTCCATGATTCCCAGCATCGTCATGTCCAGGCTGGGAAAGGATACGGAGGAGGTAAGGCATAAAATCGGCATCACCATAAAATTCAACATGCTTCTGGCCATACCCTGCGCAGTGGGGATGGGGGTGCTTGCTTCTCCGGTTATGCAGCTGCTTTTCGGCGATTCACGGAAAATCTCGTCGGATCTGCTGCGTCTGGGGAGCTGTGCGGTGGTGTTTTTCTCGCTTTCCACGGTGACGAATGCGGTGCTGCAGGGAATCGATCTGATGAGGAAATCCGTGACACATTCCGCTGTTTCGCTGCTGATCCATGTGATTTTCGTTTATGTTATGCTGAAATGGCTGGACTGGGGCGTCTATGGCCTGGTCATCGGCAATGTGACGTTTGCCCTGGTGGTCTGCATCCTGAACTGGCGGGCAATCGGTAGGGAGCTGGGCTACCGGCAGGAGGTCAGAAGGACTTTTCTTCTGCCGTTGTGCGCCGCGACGGCGATGGGCGCTTCAACGGCTGCGGTTTACAGTCTGACACGCCTGTGGGCGGGGAATACTGTGGGGGTTATTGCGGCAGTCTGCGCCGGAATCATAGTTTACGGCGCGGGAATCCTTAAGCTCAAAGCGGTAACCAGGGAGGAACTGGAGGAAATGCCGCTGGGAAGAAGCCTCAGCCTGGTGTTTTTCAGGAAAGCATCTGCCGGATAGGAAGAATTCCGGCTGGCTCTATCTTTTGTTCTTCGTGATAGGAGCGCTGTCTGTCCTGCTGGGACTGCGGGCCATGCGCGTGGACAGGGCGGAACCGTAAAAAACTGCCGGGACATGTGGGATGCCGGGGCCGGCGTTGAATGACAGGATGGTGATTATGAAATATAAAATTTTGCTGGTAGACGACGACAGGGCGCTGTTAAAAATGCTTTCCAATTTCCTGGAATTAAAGGGCTATGAAGTGAATACCGCATCCGGCGGGATGGAGGCCATGGAAAGCATAAAGGCCGCGCCGGATCTGATACTGCTTGACATCAATATGCCCGGCATGGACGGGCTGGAGCTTTGCAGGCAGATACGGGATAAGATTTCCTGCCCGATCCTGTTCCTCACAGCGAAGGCGGAGGAGCAGGACCGGGTGAACGGACTGCTTTCGGGCGGCGATGACTACATTTTAAAGCCCTTCAGCTTAAAAGAGCTGGAAGCCAGAATCATTTCCCATTTGAAACGGGAGGAGCGGCACAGGACGAAATCGGAGTACCGGTTCCGGGAAGGGCTGATGATCGACTACACGGCGAAGGAAGTGCGGATTGACGGCAAAAAAGCGGATTTCACCAGAACGGAATATGAAATCATAGAATTCCTTTCCATGAATCCCGGCCAGGTATTCGACAGGGAAAGGATCTATGAAAAGGTATGCGGCTACGATGCCCAGGGAGACAGCCGGGTCATTACAGAGCTGATCAGGAGAATCAGGAAAAAACTGGCGGAGTACACAACGGCGGAATTCATTGAGACGGTCTGGGGGATGGGATACCGGTGGGAAAAATAAAAGATCTTTCAATCAGAAAATCTATCATACTCTATATGGCGGCCAGCCTCATTTTGAGCTTCCTGGCCTCGGCGGCTGTCATGCTGGCGGCGGTCAGGATACAGAAACGGGTCTGGATAAAATATATGGATGCGTCGGCTTATGCACAACAGGCTGATTTTACCTTCCAGGACAGCATCCCAAGGCCCGGTGCCTGGGAAATGACGGACGCGGATCATTTTATTTCGGAGGCCTGTGATTTTCTGGAGACCTACAGCAGCCTGGTCATTTCCGTGGCGGGAACAATAGCTGCCGTGTTTTTATTTTACCGCAATAAGCTGAAGACGCCCCTTCAGGAGCTGTCGGAGGCATCAGGGCGGATTGCAAAAAACGAACTGGATTTCAGGATTGTTTATACCTCCGGGGATGAGCTGGGCAGGCTATGCGGGGAATTTGAGAGGATGCGGGCGGAGCTGGAAAGAAATGAGCGGAAAATGTGGCACATGATAGAGGAGGAAAAGGCGCTGCGTTCCGCCGTGGCCCACGATATCAGGACGCCCCTCGCCATATTGCAGGGATATCAGGAGATGCTGCTTGAATATGTTCCGGAGGATGCCCTGGACAAGGACAAAATGATGAACATGCTTCAGGAGGGAATGACGCAGATTGAGCGGCTGAAGCATTTTGTGGAAAGCATGCGCACCTTGTCCGGCGTTGAACAAAGAAAGGTTTGCTCCAGGGAAACTGAGTTTTCGGAGTTGCAAAAACTGGTGGAGCGAAGCGTGAGCTTCATGGCGGAGACGGCGGGGAAGCGGTATATGGTCAGCTGCAAAAATACGGAGGAAAAAATATGCCTGGATGCGGAGCTAGTCCTGGAGGTGGCGGAAAACCTCGTATCCAACGCCCTGAGGTATGCAAGGACAGAGGTGGCGGTTGATATCCGCATGGCGGGAAAGGAGCTGGAACTGACGGTCATGGATGACGGAAGCGGCTTTACGGTGAGCACGCAGCAGGCCATGAAGGCTTATTTCCATTCCAATCCCCAGGATGATCTGGAGCATTCCGGGCTGGGAATGTATATCAGCAGGGTATACTGCGAAAAGCACGGAGGCAGGCTGGCCGTGGGAAATGCCGAAACAGGAGGCGCAGTGGTAAAGGCTGTATTTTACGCAGCTGGGGACGGATTTCAGGAACATAGGTAAACAGGAACACAGGTAAACAGGGAAGGGATCGATAGAGAACGGTTCGTAACTATACAGTTACGGCTGTTCTTTTTTTCTGTTGTTTTTTTGTTGATAATCGGATGCTAGGATATTTTTATAGAAAAACTGCGGCATGGCTGCTTACCCATGGGGCAGTGCCGCAGGCATAAAAAGAAAGGCGGGATATTATGAAAGCCATTATCCGAAGAGAACTGAAAAACTACCTGAAAAACCCTTTTTTCTGGATCGGTCTTTTCTTTATTGTTTTTCAAATGTATCAGATACTCAGTCCCTATCTGCATATTCACTATTATCAGCAGGGAGAGGCGGCTGAGGAGCTGGCAGAGGAGAATATCGGGGATGCGGACATCACGGACGGGTATGTGCCCACGGACGAAGGGAAGCGTATGGAGCTTGCCTGCGAATTGGTAAAAAGGGATATGGCGCAGGAGCTTAACATGACAGAGGAAGAGGCCGGTGAAATTCTGGCAAAGATGCGCAGGGAGGATATGAGCCTGGAGGAAATGGAAATAAGACTGGCTGAGGACTATAATTTCTATACAAAATACGGCATCCGTTATTACTATGACATATCGGAGTTTCATAAGGGAAGTGCGGGGGAAATTAATGACTATCTGGACAGGAGCCTTTCAGAGCATAGCTATTCCTACTACCTGGGCAGAAAATTCACGGATTTCTGCGGCCTTTTTCTGGGATTTACGGCGATGCTTCTGCTGGCGTTCCTTTTCATCCGGGATACGAAAAGGGATACCTGGGAGCTGCTGCACACAAAGCCGGTGAGCGCATCCGCTTATATCTGCGGGAAGGCCATGGGCGGTTTCCTGGCAATGGTTCTGTTATGGGGCTTCCTGACCCTTCTGTTTGGAGGAATGTGTGAATATGCGGGGATACAAAACGGATTCCCGGTCAGCTTTCCGGTATTTTTCGCTGCGGCGGCCGTGTATATCCTTCCCAACCTGCTTATGATTGCCTGCGTTTATACGGCAGCTGCCCTGGTATTTAAGAATCCGCTGCCCGCGGTTCCAGTTTTGTTTTTATATATGATCTATTCTAATATGGGCAGCAGGGGGCCGGACGGGAACTATGGCTATTTCGGCAGGCCGCTGGCGATTATGGTGCGTTTCCCGGGAAAGTTTTTTGAAACCGAGCAGCCTCCGCTGGTGTTGCTCAACCAGACGTTTTTAATCTGCGCGTCGGTGCTTCTGCTGATACTTTCCATCAGCATCTGGAAAAGGAGGCGGATTTATTGAAACAGGAAATCAAAATTGTCCTTCCGGCATATAAAATTTTTTATTCGCTGTTCTTTCCGGTGGTTCTCTGCCTGATCAGAGGCGTGGCCAGAGCCGATGAAATCGGCGGCGCGCTGGATTCCAATATGGCTCTGCTGTCCCTGGTTTTCTGCGCTGAAACCTGGGTGATGGAACGCAGCGGAAGGCGCTGGGAGATATTTACGCTGTATCCGGTAAAAAACAGGACGAAGACGGTGCTTCGCAGGCTGGCGGTGCAGCTCTGTTATTTATGCGCGCTTTCCTACGTGGGATATTTCTTTTACTATTGGCAGAAGCCCGCCGTTCCGTTGGGAAAAACGGCGGCGGGCCTTTACGGAAGCTATATTCCGGCAATCACGGCCACAGTGATTTTCTTTGGCGTATTGTCGATGACCTTGTCCAATCTGTTTCAAAACCAGTGGGCCGGGATTGGAGGCTCCTTCCTGCTGTGGCTGACGCTGTACTCCACGTCCGGTGACAAGGTTTTGGGAAGGTTCAATATTTTCGCCTATGCCTTCCGGGAACTGGATGGCCCGGAGGACTTTTCCTGGCTTTGGGGAAAGGCGGCGGGGATTCTGATTGCGGTGTTTTTGCTGGTGTGGCTGCCCCATATTTTAAAGAAAAGAGGATGAAGGAGTTAACATGCGCCTGGGGAGCGCTTTTGAAGAAGGCGGAGGGTAAACACTGCCCCCGGACGGAAGGAAGCGTTTCCCGCCGCCTGATTTGAGTATAACATTAGCCGCGTATTTTTTTCGCGCAGATAGGAGCAGGAATGAATATAAAAATGAAGGATGTAACGGTGAGCTTTAAGAACGGCGTAACAGCCGTAAATCATGTGAATCTGGAAATCCCCCAGGGGATTTTCGGGCTGCTGGGGGAAAACGGGGCGGGAAAAACCACGCTGATGCGGGTGCTGACTACTGTATTGAAGCCCTCCTCCGGAACGGTGCTGATGGACGATTTGGCTTACAGTGAAGGCAATTATGAGAAAATCCGGCGAAAAATCGGATATCTGCCCCAGGAGCTGAACCTGTACCCGAACCTGACCGTCCGGGAATGCCTGGAATACCTGGGTGAGCTGTCCGGCGTGCCCCGGAAGGAATGCAGGGAGAGAATTGACGAGTATCTGGAAAAAACAAGCCTGGCGGAGCATCAGAAGAAAAAGATGAGGCAGCTGTCCGGCGGAATGAAACGCCGGGTGGGCCTGATTCAGGCGCTTTTGAATGAGCCGGATTTCCTGATCGTGGATGAACCTACCACGGGTCTTGATCCGGAGGAACGGATACGTATCCGGAACCTGCTGGTGGATTTCTCCAAAAACAGGACGGTGCTTTTTTCCACCCATGTGGTGGAGGATCTGGCCGCTGCCTGCAGCCGGCTGGCTGTTATGAAAAAGGGGGAATTCCTGTATACAGGAGAGATGAGCGAGCTGCTGCAGATGGCAAAGGGACATATCTGGGTGGGCACGGTTAGGAATGAGGAAGAGGCCCGGATGTGGGAACAGACCTGCCATATTACTTCGAAGCAGTATACGGAAAGCGGCCTGCGGGTGAAAATCATCAGCGGGGAAAAACCGGGACCAGGATGTGTGCAGCCGGAGATTACGCTGGAGGACGCCTATATGTATCTTATGAACCGGGAGGCAAAAAACTAAAAAGGGGCGGGGACGGCGGAGAAGTGTTTTAAAATACATGGACACTTCTCCGCTGTCCCCGTCCCCGGAGGCTTATCTGGCGGATTTCCCATTGCGGAGGAAGCCCGCAAGCAGCAGAAGCCCGCCAATGACAAAGCTGGAAAGCAGAACAATCAGGCAGACGTTCGCATTAATTAAAGCATTTGTCGACCAAAGGGTAAGATTGGCCTGGAACACACTCAGATGATAGGTGCCGTCTAAAATCAGGCTGATAATATCATTGGCGAAAGCAGTGACCGCGCCCACGGCAATGACGCAGATACCAGCCCGGATGAAGCCGTTGGCTTTCAGGTAACGGATGGCTGCAAACAGCGCCCAGGCGATCAGCGCGCCCACAGTGGAGATAAGAAGCGCCGGCCGCCAGTAACCGGCAGCTTTGCTGTAAAAACCACAGGAGACAATGAGCAGGTAAAAAAGAATCGTATCCACAGCCATGACAAGCAGCCCTTTATTCCGTTTTGCAAAGCCCTTTAACGGCGCCTGGCCGATGACGAAGGGCAGAAAGACCACGGAAAGCCCGAACAATACGGCCGTTGTGGCCACAAGCAGCCAGTTTCCCCCGCTATATAGACAGCAGGTCAAAAGCAGCAGGAACAAACTGGCGGCAAAGCTTCCCAAGGTCCACAGCCCCTTCTTTTTCTCCGCCATCATGGGTACGGCAGTGATGGCGGCCAAAACCAGCAGGGAAGTCAGCACGATAAAAAACCAGTCCAGCGTATTTCCGGTGGCAAGGTTGGCGATAAAGCAGGTAAGAAGCGTGACGGCAACAACGATAAATCCTGCAAACAGGGCTTTCTTCTTAATGCTCCTGGTATAATTTTTTATAATATCTTCTTTTTCATCATGCAGACAATTTTCATAGGTGTTGTCCTGCAGTTTTTTCATTAAACTCCGGCAGGAAGCGCATTCCTCCAGGTGTTCCTCCACAATTTTCTTACTCTGTTCGCTGCAGGCCTTATCATAATAAAGCGGCAGCAGGTCTTTAATAACATCACATGAATATTTCATAGCTCCTCCATCCTTTCCTGAATTTTAAGACGTGCGCGGTGGTAAGTAACTCTTGCCCAGTTTTCCGTTTTGCCGAACAGCTTTCCGATTTTCTGGAAAGACAGCTCACCGAACACTCTTAGCTGAAATACTTCCTTATATGGTTCTTCCAGATTATGCAGCACCTGATGTATCTGAAATGCGGAATCCTCGTTCATGACGGCGCTTTCCACACTGATGCCGGACGCCTTTTCCTCTGTTTCGGCAACGCAGGTTTTCTTCTGCAGCCGCAGCTCGTCGGTGAACAGGTTCTTGGCAATGGCGCACAGCCAGGTGAGCTCGGAGGAATTCCCGGCATATTTCTTCCCGGCGGTGATTGCCCTGAAAAATGTTTTCTGCGTGATTTCCTCTGAAATGTCCCGGTTCCTGGACAGCGCCAGGACAAAGGAATATACCTGCATGTAATAGGTGTTGTATAACTGCTCGAAATCCATTTCCACGACTTCGCCTCCCTTCTTATTGATTTTGCTGGTTAGACGGAGGAGTTACGGTTTCGTTACAAGGTTTTTGAAAAAAATATTATTATTCAATATCAATCGTCCCAGTAATCCCGGACAGCGCGCCTTCCTTCAGCTCCAGTGCCATGCACCATTCCCCGCAGCGGGACTTGTCCGCCACATGGTAAATCCCGAATTCATAAGATCCCCTGAATCCAAAGCGATGGTAAAATTGCGGATCCCCGCAGAGAAACACGGCCGTGTAGCCAAGCTCCTGCGCGATTTGAAAGGCTTCCTTCATCATAGCAGTGGCGATGCCCCTGCGGAAATAATCCGGATGCACGCTGATAGGAGAAAGCAGCAGCTGCGTCACGGCGCCCTCCGGTGTGGTAATGTCCGTTTTATACAAAACGATTTGCCCCACCAGCCGGCCGTCGTCATTTTCCGCAACCAGGGAAAGCTCGGGAATAAAGGCAGCCTTTTTGCGGACTTCGTTCAGATAATCCCATTCCCCTTCATTGGTCGAGGTGGCAAAGGATATTTTTACAAGCTCATAAACCTCCGCGTAGTCGGCGGGTGTTTCCTGACGTATTTTCATGGCGGCTCCTGTCTGCCCTTTTAGGGGCGGGGATTAAAGAAATTAACATAACAACAGATTTTGAAAGCAATAAATAATTGATGGTTTCCAGTGTGTATGTAGTGGCGTTCATTTGTAATAGCATAGAAATACAGAAAAAGTCAAGTAAATAAGACCGGATTATAAAACTCTATTGCCGCATGCTGTTTCTATATTGATTTGGGGTTAAAGAGGTTATTGTCTTAAAATTTTTTACAAATATGGAGGAGTCAGAATAACCTATGTGAGCGGCGATATCCTTAATAGTCATATTGGTTTTTGTAAGAAGCTCCTTTGCCTGATCGATTTTCAATACCGTAATATATTTGGCAGGGCTAATGCCCAAATGCCGTTTAAACTGCTGACTGAGATTATTAAGTGATAAACTGAAATGTTCTGCAACGGCTCCAAGATAAAAGTCGGGCTCTGTAAAATGTTCCATAATATAGGATTGAATGCGTTCCATTTTTAAATTAGAACATTCTTCTGAGCTTTTGCATACAGAGACGGTATCAGAAAGGGATTTCTTCATCAAAGTAAGAAAAGCAGCAGCATCCTCGCAAGTTTTTATTTTTGAAAGCTTTGAAAGGTAACGATTGATAGTCTGGAAACTTTCTGGTTGTTCCGTGCTCAATCCCTGACAGACGATATGGAAGACTTCATAACAAACTGTTTTTGCCATTGAGTAACTGAGTGTTTCAGAAAGAAGCTGTGAACTGATACATTCCAGAATTTCTATCGCACTATCTTTGTTTTCACTGGCTACCGCACTGCGCAGACTGTTTAACTCCATCTGGGGATAGAATAATACTGGGTTAATAGAGGCCGGAGAATGATAATAGTGGATTTTGTTATCAGGAAGATCATCATAATTATATTTGGATAAGGCTTCAATATAGGATATATGGATTTGGTCTTTTTCCATGACAGGAGAACCAACATATAACTCTGCTGAAATTCCCTCTCCATTCAGAATTTGCAGCATTTTCCGAAACAGTGAGTCAAGCTGTGTATTTTGATTACTGATGGATCCTATGACAGCATAAATGCGCAGGTCAGATTCCAGTGTACAATAGACAGAAAAACCTGGATGTGCAGCATAATACAGCATATTGTCAAGAAAAAATTGTGGAGATGGTTTCTTGTTAAGCCTGAAAATACATACAGTGAAATAAGTACTGTTTAAAATTACACGGTAGTTTTCCAGACTCTTATTGATTGTCTCAATATTATCATACTGATTGTTCAGGAGTCTGTTCAGAAGAAGGCTTCTTGACACATACTGTTCCTGGATTAACTGTTCGTCAAGAAGCCGGTTGTGCTTGGTCAAAAGATCCATGGTTTGTATCGCCTGGTATATTTCTGGTTTTGCATTGGTTGAACGCTCATGAATCAGTCCTGTACGCTGTAATGCATGCTTAAGATCCCGGTAAGGTTTATAGCTTTGATAACTGAAATAACTGAGGAGAATCATGGATAAAGTGCAGACAATAATGCTTGTAAGAATAAAAAGTTGTCTGGCATGATAAAAATCATAAAATGTTTCCTCATCATTTAATACTGTAACAAGACTATAATCACCGCCGGACATAGATGAAGACAGATAACTGTAAGGATTAGCCGTTGTTACAGATGTTCCATTAGATCTTGCATAATCCAGGTCATATTGGGGGCGGCCGGTTTTGTTAATCAGACAGGTTTCATCGTAGTAAAGAGCATATTCCTGCTGGGAAAAGGGCATAAACCGTCCCTGCTGGACAATGAAAACCAGATATCCATAGGGGTACAGAGAATATATAGGATAAGGGGCTATAAAGCAAAGTTTTCCGTCTGAGAACAGCGGAATCAGTCCCTTGGCATTCCATTCGTCTTCGGATATACCTGAAAGTGCGGAGGAGAGAGACGGACCAAATAAAGCCTTAAAAGTATTCTGGGTATATGTACTCTGCGCAGCATAGACAAGACTGCTGTCAGGAAAATATAAAATAATTTCTTCAAGAGTATTATTCAGAGCCTTACAATAACGAAGCTGATCAATCAGATCAATACGGGACATAATATTTTCGTTCAGTTCCGTTTCTGAAATTTTGATTTGTGAAGCAATATCTATCAATTTATTAATATTCTGTTCGAAATCGTTTAGTTTATTGTTTTGGTAGGAAAGTTCCAGATTATATGTTGTTGTCTGGAATTTTTTTATAAGCTGAGTATGTGTAAAAAAAACCAGGCTTATTACAGGAATGGAAAAAACAATAAAATATGTAATGAAATTACGGACAGCAGTCTTTGGAATATTCATTTCTCGGAATCACCCCGCATTTGATATTGATAATCTATTATTGTATAGTATATTAAATGTAATTGTCAAAGTCAACAAAATATATGGAATTATATGGAAAAAATTAGAATAAATTCACAAAAATGAAAAAAGAAGCATAAGTGAAATAAAAACAATGCGCAAAAATGAAGCGCGAACAATGAATGAATTATGCAATATTTACTGCGAGCGATAAAAGAATTAAAGTTGGATTAGCCGGTGAGGGAACTTTTCAAAGAATCAAGTCCCGGACAAAAGAAATAATTAAAGATAAGGAGTGGTGGGAGTGACAAAAAACAAACTGCTGTGGAAGAGATGGAGGGTACTGTACCTTATGCTCATTCCAGGAATAATCTACATTTTTATTTTCAATTACATTCCTATGTATGGAGTGACAATAGCATTTAAAGATTTTTATGCTTCTAAGGGGATTTTGGGGAGTCCGTGGGTAGGCTTGGAACATTTTAAAAGAGTTTTCCGTTCACCGGATTTCCTGCCTATATTATGGAACACTTTAATACTGAGTATTTATCAGCTTGTATTGACATTTCCGATTCCTATCTTTCTGGCGTTGCTGATAAACTCGTGTCAAAGTAAGAAATTTGGTAAGTTTGTTCAGAATGTTACATATGCGCCGTATCTGGTATCTGTAGTAGTACTCGTAGGCATGATGATGATTATGTTTGCACCCAGAGGAGTTTTTAATAATATTCTTGAACTGGCGGGTGGAGAACGTCAGCTTTTTATGGGAGATGAAAAGTATTTCAGGCATATATTCGTTCTTTCTGCCGTCTGGCAGACTACAGGATGGAATTCAATTATTTACCTGGCCACACTTTCCGGAGTCAGTCCTGAGCTTTATGAGGCGGCAAGGATGGACGGAGCAAATAAATTACAGCGGATTATTCATATAGATATGCCGCATATCATTCCTACTATTGCAATTATACTTACTCTGAATGCAGGGGCGGTAATGAGTATGGGCTTTGAAAAAGCGTATCTGATGCAAAATGATTTGAATATCGGAGTATCCGAAATTTTATCTACCTATGTATATAAGAAAGGACTTCTGGATATTGATTATGGGTATTCGGCAGCAGTGGGGCTGTTTAATAATGTGATAAACCTCATTATACTGCTGTTGGTAAATAAAGCGGCAAAGAAAATAACGAAAAGCTCATTATTTTAAGGAGGTTTATATGGGAAGGAAAAAAGTACATGTCAAACGCTCCGGCAGTGATTTGGCTTTCGACATTATAAGTTATTTAATACTGGGAATTGTATCTTTGATTGCAGTTTATCCGCTTTATTTTGTTCTGATTGCTTCCATCAGTTCTCCAGAAGCGGTAAATGCCGGCAAGGTTATGCTGTACCCAATAGGCGTAACGCTGGAAGGATACCAAAAATTATTTGAAGACTCACGTATCTTTACAGGATACAGGAACACGATTCTATATACGGCAGCAGGAACAACGCTGGATTTATGTCTTACACTTATTACAGCCTATCCGCTTTCTTTCAAAAAACTGCCGGGAAGAAAAATCTTTACAGGATTTTTCCTTTTTACCATGTTTTTTAATGGTGGTTTAATTCCCACTTTTTTATTAATAAAAGGTTTGGGATTATATGATACGCCCTTTGTACTCGTACTTTTGGGAGCACTGAATATATATAATATGATAATTGCCCGTTCATTTTTTGAAGGAACAATTTCAAAAGATTTAATGGACGCGGCAGAAATTGACGGCTGCGGTAAATTCAGATTTTTTATTTCGATTGTTCTGCCGTTATCAAAAGCTTTAATAGGGGTTCTTGTTGTATATTACGGGGTAGCGCACTGGAATCAGTATTTTAATGCATTAATTTATATTTCAAAAGAAGCTCTTAGGCCGCTTCAGATGGTACTAAGAGAAATACTGATTCAAAATTCCTCCACCATGCAGGTTTTTGATGAATCTATGATGCTGGAACTGCTGCGAAGAGAAAGATATGCGGAGTTGATAAAATATGGGGTTATTGTAGTGGCATCCATACCAGTGCTCTGTATTTATCCGTTTATTCAAAAATATTTTACAAAGGGGGTTATGCTGGGGGCGGTAAAGGAATGAGTATATAAGGCTGTATATGAAAACAAAGTAAGAAAACATTATTTTACAGGAGGAAGAACATGAAAAAAAGATTATTAAGCTGTGTTTTAGCAGGAGCTATGATTGTTGCAATGCTGGCGGGTTGCGGCGGAAACAGTGCGGAAGAAAATGCAGTACAGCAACAAAGTGAAGAAGCTCAGGAAGCAGGAGAAATCGGTTTTGTACCAGGTGAGTTTCCTATATCAAAAGAACCGGTTACAATTAAAATTATGATTCCTATTACAGCTTCCCATGCAAAATCGCTTGGCGATTTAGACATGATCAAAGAATATGAAGAAAAAACAAATGTGCATATTGAATGGGAAGAGGTGTCATCCGAGGCGTATACAGAAAAATACAAGCTTACGCTGGCCTCAGGAGATCTTCCTGATGCGTTCGGACCGTCATTTACCTATGATCCATCTGTTATTTACAAGTATGCAAAAGAAGGTCTGATTGTACCATTAGATGATTATATTGAAAACGCAACAATAAATATTAAAAAATGGATGAATGATTACGATGAATTCAGGGCGTTGTCTACTTATCCCGACGGACATATATATGCACTGCCTGCAATCGATGAAAACCAGAATATCCGTGTGGACAAGATTTTATATATCAATCAAAGTTATCTTGATAAGCTTGGCATGGATATGCCGGCTACCCTGGATGAATTTGGTGAATACCTTCGACAGGCAACGAGCAGGGATCTGAATGGTGACGGTAAGAACGAATATGGCCTGAGCTTTGAGGCATTACAAAATGCTCCCAGTATTTATACGTATTTGTTTGGTCTGTTTGGGGTTTCCTGGGATACGAGGAGTTATATGCATTCAGAGGAAGGAACAACACAGCTGCAATTTGCGCCGGCTATGGAGGAAACCAGGAAAGCTCTGGAATATTTCCATGAATGGTATGAAGAAGGGCTGCTTGATCCTGAAAACTTTACCCAAAGCAGCACTCAGTTGAAGGCCAAAGCCAAAACAGAAGGTGTGGCGGCGTCTGTAGTATTCTGGTATCTGGACTTGAATGACGGAGATGAGAGCATGAATGAATATCGTGTCATGAATCTTCCGGAAGGTCCGGACGGAAATCAGGTGTGGAGAAGAAACGGGCTGATACCCGGTTATGTGGGCAACCAGTTTTTTATCACTTCAGCTAATGAGCATCCTGCGGAAACACTTGCTTTTATTGACTGGTGGATGGACAATTCAGAAAATGCTTTAACAAACCGTTTCGGGCCTAAGGGTTACTCCTGGGATTATCTGGAGAACGGGAAGTGGACCGAACTTGCCAATATTCCTTCCGGGGAACCCAGGACAATGGAAAATTCCACTTTATATGCAACATGGGGATATGGAATTCCTTATTGGTGCTTTGGGGATTTTTGGGCTGAGAAAGAAATTACAGCGGAAACCGCATTGGAACGGCAGGGTGCTTTGAATGAAAGCTATATGAAGGTTGCGGCACCAGGCCTTCCGGAATTGGTATATGAAGAGGATGAAAACAGAGAGGCACTGAATATTAAGACAGATTTGTTTAAATATGTTGACAGCCAGCTCGCACAGTTTATTACGAATGGAGTGACGGACGAAAGCTGGGATGCTTATATTAAAAAAATGAAGGATCTGCAAGCGGATCGCTGGGCAGAGCTTTATCAGAAATACTACAATATAATGATGGAATCGTAAGGCTGCAGTCACGCCAATTAGGGAAAGGAAATTATGAATGTATTATGGATTTGTACAGATCAGCAAAGATTTGATACATTGGGATGTTATGGGAATCCCTGGGTAAAAACACCTAATATAGACAGGTTGGCTCAAATGGGCGTGAAATTTGACCGGGCATATGCACAATGCCCGGTCTGCGGTCCAAGCAGAGCTAGTTTTCTGACAGGGCGGTATCCAAGGACCTGTGGTGTGCGTCAGAACGGACAGGATATGCAAAAGGATGAGATACTTTTGCCAAAACTTTTACATATGAATGGATATTACTGTGGCTTGGCCGGAAAACTTCATATTTCCGCCTGTCATGATTCTGCATGTAAAATCATGGAACCAAGAATCGATGACGGCTATGATTTTTTCAGATGGTCACACCATCCGGCGGCCTTTTCCGGAACGAACTGGCCGATGAATGAGTATAGTATGTGGTTGGCTGAAAAGGGGACGGATTATATAACACCTGACAGAACAGAATGTAAATATATTCAGACAGGGATGCCTGAAGATCTGCATCAGACAACCTGGTGCACCAATCAGGCGATACAATTTATGGAGAGTGCTAAAAGATATCATCTTCCCTGGTTCTTTTCATTAAATTATTTTGATCCTCACCATCCCTTTGATCCACCGAAGGAATACCTGGAGAGATATCTTAGCAGGCTGGAAGAATTGGAACTTCCGGATTATGTGGAAAAAGAATGGGAAACAAAACCGGTATTTCAGAAAACGGATCATTTTGGCGCATATGATACGGAAGGTCTTTTCCCTTTTGAAGAAATGAGTCCGGCAGACCATCGCTATATACGTGCAGCATATTTTGCAATGATAGATTTGATTGATCATCAAGTGGGAAGACTGCTTGACTGGCTGGAAATAAATGAACAGCTGAATGATACCCTGATAATATTTACGTCAGATCATGGAGAAAGCCTGGGCGATCATGGCATGTATCTTAAAGGACCGTATTTCTATGAAAGCAGTGTACATGTTCCTTTGATTTTTACCTGTCCTGGTAAAATAAAGGGAGGGAGAACCAGTAATGCGCTGGTTGAGTTGACTGACATTTCGGAGACTGTCTGTGAAGCTGCCGGTATTCAAAAGGCAGCAGGTATGCAGGGAATGAGTCTTTGGCCATTGCTTACAGGAGAAAGAATGCTGAATAAACATCGGAACAATGTTTACAGCGAATATTATAACAGCAATATTAATCACCGTTCACCGCTGGCCTTTGTAACAATGGTTTATGACGGCAGATATAAACTCTGCAGAGTGCACGATCCCGAAGAAAAACAGCAGATAACGGGGGAATTATATGATTTGGCCGCAGATCCGGGAGAACATCATAATCTCTATTATGAAAAAGATGCAGAAGATGTAAAAATACTTATGCTGGAAAAGTTATGTGACAGAATGGCTCAGACATGTGATCCGCTTCCGGTGAGGAAGGCCTTTTGGTAAAGGAACACTTAATTGTCCGAATAAGGATTAAACAGCGGGATAGGAGGAAAATATAGTGAAAAACAAAAAGCCCAATATAATATATATACTAAATGATCATCAGGTAAATTATGGGCATGGCAGTCAGGGAGTCAGAATAAAACGCCCTGTTTTTGATAAATTTGCTTCTGAGGGAGTGCGGTTTGAACGGGCTTATTCAGTATGCCCTTTATGCGGTCCGGCAAGAAGGAGTATGCTTACAGGATTATATCCCCATAATCATGGAGAACTTATTAATGATGCAGATCATCCCTTTGATACGGAGGTTTATCTGGATACATTATATGAGGAAGGTTATGATAATTACTACTTTGGAAAGTGGCATGCCGGGCCGGGAACTGCATTGGAACATCATTGTGAGGGCTTTAATTATCCAAGCTATAATAATCCATATAACAAACCAGAATATAAAGAGTATCTCCGAAGGAAAAAACTTCCGGAACCCAGAATTTTGATTGAACATAATTTCTCAAGCTTTGTTCCATATGAAGAACTGGAGGAGGGAAAAGAATACCAGCAGGATCGCAGCTGGTGCAACGAACATGCCTCAGGAATTATGCTGACGCCTCCAGAGACGCATGAGGCTTTTTTTCTGGCGGATATGGCATGTGAAAAACTGAGAGAATTAAAGGAAAAGGAGAATGGTAAACCATTTCATCTCAGAATTGATTTTTGGGGCCCGCATCAGCCATATTTTCCTTGTAAGGAATATGCGGATATGTATTCTCCATCTGATATCCCTGAGTATCCCAGTTTCCGGGAAGATGTGTATCACAATAATAAACCTGAAGTTTATCAGTCAGAAAATAACAGAGGTATTTCCAGTGATGATAAGATAATTTTTCCTAACCCTCTTCCATGGAGTGTCTGGCAGGAGGTGATTGCCAGAGCTTATGCACAAATTACAATGATGGATGCCGCAGCGGGAAAGATTCTTGACGCTATAAAAGAGCATGGCTTTGAAGAAAATACAATTGTAATTTGGACAACGGATCATGGTGATGCATTGGCCTGTCATGGGGGGCATTTTGATAAACGTTCTTATATGCCAGAAGAAATGCTGCGTGTTCCCATGGCGGTTCGTTTCCCTGGGAAAATGCCGGAGGGGCTTGTAAGCAATGCGCTTGTGAGCAATCTGGATGTAGCGCCTACAATGCTGGACGCTGCCGGCAGCGCTTTTAAAAAGGATGTGGATGGGAATTCTCTGTTGAAAATAAGGGAAGGCAATGATGTTAACTTCAGGGATTATTTTGTATGCGAAACACATGGACATTTGGAAAAGCATTTGGGACGGGCGGTAATCACGCAGCGTTATAAGTATATATATAACGACTCACAGATCGAAGAATTATACGATTTATGTCTGGATCCATATGAAATGAATAATTTGTATAAAGATAAAGCTATGAGTGATATTTTGCAGAAAATGCGGCATCTGCTGAAACAATGGGCACAAAATACAGGAGACACAGTATTATTAAGTTCAATATCCGGTAAAACTGAATAAATGATGTAATACCAGGGACTGATATTCTGATAAGGGGTATCAGTCCTTTTGAACGGTTGACTGCGAAAATTTACAGACTTTTCATAGTTTATCTATGGATTTTTTTTGAAAAAAGTCATATAACATAAATGATGTAATTCCGGCGTCTGGAAAAGGCCGGAAAACCGGAACTTTTACGCTGACCTATAAATATACGGCTAAGGTTTTCCCCGAAAGCAGATAAAAGTTGAACAAATGCCGCTTTTCTGCTATTATAAGGGGTAGTGCATGTCCGGCTTTTGCCGTAAAGGGCAGAGAAATGGGCCGAGACGGGTTATTTTAGCGGACAAAACGATTGGAGCAAATACAAAATGAATGTAATTCAAAAAGTTTTCGGCACGCACAGCGACAGGGAATTGAAGCGCGTTATCCCCATTGTGGACAAGATTGAGTCTTTAAGGCCCGCGATGATGGAGCTTTCCGATGAACAGCTGAAGGATAAGACGAAGGAATTCAGGAAGCGTCTCTCCGAAGGGGAAACACTGGATGACCTGCTTCCGGAGGCTTATGCCACGGTGCGTGAGGCTGCCAGAAGAGTCCTGAACATGGAACCCTTCCGCGTACAGCTGATGGGCGGTATCATCCTGCATCAGGGACGTATCGCTGAAATGAAAACCGGTGAAGGTAAGACCATGGTTTCCACGCTTCCGGCGTATCTGAATGCCCTGGAAGGAAAGGGTGTCCATGTGGTTACGGTCAACGATTACCTGGCTGCCAGGGACTCCGCCTGGATGGGCGCGGTTCATGAATTCCTGGGCCTGGAGGTAGGCGTGGTATTAAACAGCATGAAGCCGGAGGAAAGACGCGCCGCTTATGCCAAGGATATTACCTATGTGACCAATAATGAATTGGGCTTTGACTACCTGAGAGACAACATGGTCATTTATAAGGAACAGCTGGTGCTGCGTGACCTGCATTATGCCATCATCGATGAGGTTGACTCCATTTTGATCGATGAGGCCAGAACCCCTCTGATCATTTCCGGCCAGAGCGGGAAATCCACCAAGCTGTACGAGGCCTGCGATATCCTGGCAAAACAGATGGAGCGCGGCGCGGACATGGAGGATCTGTCCAAGCTGGACGCCATCATGGGCGTGGAACAGGAGGAATCGGGAGACTTCGTTGTCAATGAAAAGGATAAAGTGGTCAACCTGACGGAGCAGGGTGTTGCTAAAGTGGAAAGATTTTTCCAGATTGAGAACCTCGCGGATCCGGAGAATCTGGAAATCCAGCATAATATCATCCTGGCCCTGCGTGCAAATAACCTCATGTTCCGCGATAAGGACTATGTGGTAAAGGACGACCAGGTTCTGATCGTCGATGAATTTACCGGACGTATCATGCCGGGCCGCCGTTATTCCGACGGACTCCATCAGGCGATTGAAGCGAAGGAGCACGTACAGGTCAAGAGAGAAAGCAAGACGCTGGCGACCATTACCTTCCAGAACTTCTTTAATAAATTTGAGAAAAAAGCAGGTATGACAGGTACCGCACTTACTGAGGAAAAGGAATTCCGCGATATTTACGGCATGGACGTTATCGAGATTCCCACCAACAGGCCGATTCAGAGAATTGACCATCAGGATGCGGTTTACAAGACCAGAAAAGAAAAGCTGCATGCGATTGTGGAGGCAGTGGAGGAGTCCCATGCCAAGGGGCAGCCTGTCCTGGTTGGTACGATTACCATTGAGGCTTCCGAAGAGCTGAGCGGCCTTCTGAAGAGAAAGGGAATCCCGCATAAGGTGCTGAATGCCAAGTTCCATGAGCTGGAAGCGGAAATCGTTGCGGATGCCGGTATCCACGGCGCCGTTACCATTGCCACCAATATGGCCGGCCGTGGTACGGATATTAAGCTGGATGATAATGCCAAGGCAGCGGGCGGATTAAAGATTATCGGTACGGAGCGGCATGAGTCCAGGCGTATCGACAATCAGCTGCGCGGACGTTCCGGACGACAGGGAGATCCAGGTGAATCCAAGTTCTACATTTCGCTGGAAGATGATTTGATGAGGCTGTTCGGATCCGAGCGTCTGATCAATATGTTCAACACCATGGGTGTTCCGGAAAATCAGGAAATCGAGCACAAGATGCTCAGCAACGCCATTGAAACGGCGCAGAAGAAAATAGAGAGCAACAACTTCGGTATCAGAAAGAACCTGCTGGAGTACGATCAGGTTATGAACGAGCAGCGTGAGATTATTTACGCTGAAAGACGCCGTGTCCTGGACGGGGAAAGCATGCGCGATGTTATTTACAAAATGATTACGGATATTGTGGATAATACCGTGGACATGGTAATCGGTGAAGACGCGGATGTGGAGGATTGGAATTTCAAGGAGCTCAATTCCCTGCTTCTGCCGATTATACCGCTGGTTCCTGTTACAAAGGAGCGGGTGAACAAGCCAAAGAGAAACAGTCTGAAGCAGCAGCTGAAGGAAGAGGCTGTGAAGCTGTATGAGAGCAAGGAGGCGGAATTCCCGGAGCCGGAAGCTATCCGTGAGCTGGAGCGGGTGATTCTGCTGAAGGTGATTGATAATAAGTGGATGGCTCATATCGATGATATGGATCAGCTGCGTCAGGGAATTGGTTTGCAGGCTTATGCCCAGAGGGATCCTCTGGTTGAGTATAAGATGAGCGGTTATGAGATGTTTGACAGCATGACCGACAGTATCAGGGAGGATACCATCCGGCTGCTCTTCCACGTGAGAGTGGAGCAGAAGGTGGAAAGGGAGCAGGTTGCCAAGGTGACCGGCACCAATAAGGATGATTCCGGCCCGAAGGCTCCGATGAAACGGAGCGAAAAGAAGGTATATCCGAATGATCCCTGTCCTTGCGGCAGCGGGAAGAAGTATAAGAACTGCTGTGGGAAGAATAAGTAAAGAATAAGTAAGAGATGGATTGGGGATAAGGAATTAGTGGAGGGATGGAGGACCCGGAAGGGTGACTTGACCTCCGCGGTTTAAGGAATGGTAACCCGGTAATCCGCCGGGGAGGCTCAAGGGCCTTCGGCCCTTTCGCTTTGCGGCTGTCGCCGCATGCCGGAGAGGAAACAGAAAGCTTTCGGGAAGCAGGCGTCCGGGCATAGGGCGGCCCGGGCGTCTGTTTCCCGGAAGCTTTCTGTTTCCTCTCCGGCGCCCGGCTCGTAGAAGATCGTAAAGGTGGTGATCGTTAGTGGTTTTGTTGGATCAGATGAAACAGGAATTACAGGCTTATAAAACTCCATTAGCGGAAGTGAGGGATTCACTTTAACTTAGCTGAAAAGTCTAAGCGAATCGAAGAATTGGAGCGCGAGATGGAGGCTCCGGGATTTTGGGATAATCCTGAATATTCCAATAAGAAAATGAAAGAACTTAAGAACCTGAAGGATACCGTGGAGCAGATTGAGAATCTGTTCACCCAGTATGACGATATCGAGACGCTCATTGAAATGGGAAATGAGGAAAACGATGAGTCTATGGCGGAGGAAATCCGTTCTGAGCTGGATTCCTTCACGGAAGAACTGGAAACGCTGCGCATCAGCACGCTTCTTACCGGCGAGTATGATAAGAACGGCGCCATACTGAAGCTTAATGCAGGCGCAGGCGGTACCGAAAGCTGCGACTGGTGCAGCATGCTTTACAGAATGTATACCAGATGGGCGGAACGAAAAGGCTTTACTGTGGAAGTCCTGGATTTCCTGGACGGCGACGAAGCCGGCATTAAATCCGTTACCTTCCAGGTAAACGGAGAAAACGCATACGGCTATCTGAAATCAGAAAAAGGAGTGCACCGCCTGGTGCGGATCTCCCCATTCAACGCACAGGGCAAACGCCAGACTTCCTTTGTATCCCTGGATGTCATGCCCGATATTGAAGAAGACCTGGATATCGAAATCAATGAGGAAGACCTCAGAATCGATACCTACCGAAGCAGCGGCGCAGGCGGCCAGCATATTAACAAGACCTCCTCAGCCATCCGTATCACCCATCTTCCTACCGGAATTGTGGTACAGTGCCAGAACGAGCGCTCCCAGTTCCAGAACAAAGATAAGGCCATGCAGATGCTGAAAGCCAAGCTGTATATGCTCAGACAGGAAGAAAACGCCCAGAAGCTTTCCGGAATCCGCGGTGAAGTCAAAGAAATCGGCTGGGGCAATCAAATCCGCTCCTACGTTTTCCAGCCCTACACCATGGTCAAAGACCACAGAACCAACCACGAAACCGGAAACGTAGACGCCGTTATGGACGGAGCATTAGACTCCTTCATCAACGCTTATCTTAAATGGATAAGCACCGGCAAAGCCGATGGCGAAGAATAACCTGGAAACACCATTGAACAATTTTATAATTTTTAAACCTATAAAGAGCGCCTGCCTCAATTTGAAGCAGACGCTCTTTGATGTTTATTAATACAAATTCAATACCTTCACAGTTACTGCGAAATTCCATCCCCGATCACTTTCACGATTGAATTTAAATCCTCTTAAATCACTTTCATACATAAAACGTGGCAAATACGCTGCTCTACTGAATACACCCTTCAAATTCCCCTAATAAAGGCACCAAATACAAATATCACAATTTCACCCCAAATACCATACCTCATCATACCACACCCCTCCTATATACAATTACTATATCTTTTGACCGTTCCGCCCTACATAACCTCAAAGCCCGGAAGGCACGGCATTTGCTTACGATGCGGCAGGGGCGGGCTGGAGGGAGGGGGAAGGGGGTTTTGTACAATCCTTTTTAGACCATGAAGCTGAGACTTAAAAATTATGGAAGGCTCTCCTGACATAATTTTTCGCCCAAGGCTCAGCGTAATGCCCGGTCTAACCAGGACTTGCACAAAACCCCCTTCCCCCTCCCTCCAGCCCGCCCCTGCCGCATACGTAAGCAGATGCCGTGCCTTCCGGGCTTGTATCTATATCTGGAAAATGTGGCGGGTACGGTGGTCATCATAAGAGCGCACCTCATGGGGCGTCGCATCAGCCAGATGCTCCTTTTTCCACTCTGAAGGCGACATATGCATATACTGCTGGAACTGCCGGTTAAAGCTGGAAAGGCTGCTGTACCCCACCTGCTGCGCAATGACGCTGACAGGCATCTGGTTTAAATGAATCAGGTGGCAGGCCTGCTGGATGCGGTAATGCTGCAGATACTCCAAAGGACTGATCCCCACCATATTTTTAAACA
The DNA here is from genome assembly GCF_003435485.1 of Eisenbergiella massiliensis. NCBI lineage: Bacteria > Bacillati > Bacillota > Clostridia > Lachnospirales > Lachnospiraceae > Eisenbergiella > Eisenbergiella massiliensis. The sequence continues at coordinate 31,050 of NZ_QVLV01000010.1, read as the reverse complement.
GCCTGCGCAGATGGCTTTCGCTGATGCAGCAGTGCTCCGCAAGGCCGCTGACGGAAAATGGCTCATTATAATGTGCATACAGATAACTGAGCGCGCTGCGGATATAAGAATAGCTGTCCCCGGATTCCGACATGACCGAGTCTGCAGCCGACATGGTAATGCGGTTGATTTCTGAAAAAAGGGAAAACAACAGCCCATGGACAGCCTGCTGATAAAGCGGTTCTTTTTCCTGGAATTCCCGGAAAATACGGGATAGATAGTGGTAAAGCAAAGGAAAGGAGGCTGCCGTCACAATCACGGGAACCTCCTGAAGCATATAAAAAATCTGCCAGGTATCCGAACCACAGTCCGATGCGGATTCCAGAAAATGCTTTGGATCAATATAAATATATTCCCAGCGGCTTTCCTGCAAGCCGCGTACCGCCAAATGGGGTACCTGCGGAAAAAGGATGCTGAAGGCTTCCGCTTCATAGGGTACAGGAGCCTGGCCGGCCAGAAACAGCTGTCCGTTTCCGCTGATGCAGTGTCCGATTTCCAGCCCATTATGAAAATGAAGATACTCCGGTGAATTCACGGAAATGGTCCAGTTATCCCCGAGAAAAGCAAGCACCGGGAACCGGGAGGGGAAATCATAGGGCCTGTATCTAATGGGAAATCGTTGGAATGATTGTTTCTGCATAGTTTTTAACTCCTTAATGATAGGAAGCGGCGGCTTTGTATAATTATAATAACAGTAAATCAATAAATGAAGAAAAAAGCAATAAAGTGCATAAATAATATAAAATATTCGAGGATTCATACATACACTTTACGAAAAATTATATCGAAAAAAGCAGAAAAAGTAAAGGGATGCAATCGGATATGTCGAACGGAAATGATTGACGGATGAACTGTTTTTGCAAAGACAGGAGATGAAAAAAATGGACGGTATTCTGAATGGAAAAGAAATGGATACACAGGAGATACGCAGGTGGATTGAAAACCACATGCCGGATATCGTAAAGGATCTGACACGCATCTGCTGTATCAGGAGTGTGGCCGAGGTGGATGCGGCAGAGAATCCGCCTTATGGCAAAGGCTGCCGTGAGGTTCTGGAGGAAATGCTTCACATCGGAGAAGAAAATGGTTTTGCGGTTCATAACTATGACAACTATGTAGGTAAGATTTGCTATAACAGCCGGGAAAATAAAGACAGTATAGGTATCTGGGCGCATTTGGATGTAGTTGAGGAAGGCAGGGACTGGAACTACGAGCCCTATGTGCCCGCAGTAAAAGACGGCTATTTTATTGCCCGGGGCTGCCAGGATAACAAAAGCTCAGCTATTATGGGACTTTATGTGCTGAAATATATGAAAGAACATAATATCAGGCTTTCTCACGATCTGGAGCTGTACCTTGGAACCTGTGAGGAGCAGGGCATGTACGATCTGGACTATTATGTGAAGCATTACGACTGCCCTACCCTGTCCCTTGTGCCTGACAGCGGATTTCCGGTATGCTGCGGAGAACGTGGCTCCTTCAACGGAGAGTTGATTTCACGGCAGGAATGCGGAGAGGAGCTGCTGGCTGCCGTCTGCGATAACAAGCTGTACATGATACCGGATAAGGCCGGGATTACCCTGAAATACAGCGACGCACTTTGGAAAAAATGCGGTAACCTGGGTGCTGCCCTGACAGTGCGGAGGGAAGGGGACGGTATTCATATAACTGCCCGGGGTGTTTCTTCTCATTCATCCAATCCCGGGGCCGGTAAAAATGCCCTGACTATTTTAGCGGATGTATTGTGCGGACAGGAATTGATAAGCGAAGAAAACAGGAAACTTTTTTCTTTGATTTTGGATATAAACAAGGACCATACGGGCAATGCGCTTGATGTTTTCTGCGAGGACGGGCTTTCCGGCCCCATTAATATGGTAGCGACGCAGCTGCGCATACAGGATGGACATCTGGTGATCGGTTTTTCCTCCCAATATCCCGTTACCTGCACCGGCTTCCCCTTTGAAGAGCGTGCGAAGGAGGCTGCGTCACTGCGCGGCTTTGATTTAAAGGTCACCCGCCTTTCAAAAGCCAATTACTTTGACCCGGAGCATGCGGTGGCAAAGGCGCTAACCGGAATCTGTCAGGAGCTTCTGGAGAATGAAGACGGACCGTTTGTCATGAGCGGAGGAACCTATGCAAGAAAGCTGCCCAATGCCTTTGCCTTTGGCACGGGCATGAAACTCCCGCCGGCCCCTGAAGGACTGTTTGCTCCCGGACACGGCGATTACCACCAGCCCGATGAAAGCATAGCGCTTGCAAGAATACAAAAAGCGCTGGAGATATACATCTGTGGCATTCTGCGGATAGACGGACTGGATATCAGACCTTAAACAGGCAGTATCACGTGGATTCAGACGCAATAATATGGAGCGGCTGCGAGACGGCCACGTGTTGTGACATAGTACAAGAAAGGAAGAGAGAGTTATGAGAAAGTGGAAAAAAACAAGCGCAGCGTTGATGGCGGCAGTCCTTGCCGCGGCATCTATGCTGGGAGGCTGCGGCAATGCGGCATCAGAAACGGCGCAAAGCGGAACGACGGCACAGGAAGCATCCGTCTCCCAGGGGACTGAGGACGGTACAGAGGCAGGAACGGAGGCAGCGGGAACCGGAAGCACCAAAATCGCGGACGGAGATGTTACCCTGACAATTTTCTGTGATTTCCAGACAGCAGCCAGAGCCTACTATTCGGATTTGGGAGAAAATCCTGTTGTCCAGAAAATTTCTGAGGATACCGGACTGAAATTTGAATTCATCCATGCGCCCGTAGGGGATGACGGCTCCTATTTCCAGCAGCTGCTGGCATCAGGAGATTTGCCGGACCTCATGTACACCAACCTGTTCCAGACAACCTACCCCGGCGGTGTGGAGGGCGCGATTTCAGACGGAGTCCTTTATAACGTAACGGATCTGGTGGAGCAGTATGCGGTGAATTTCAAGAACCTCTGCGAGGAAAGCGGAGACCCGGATGTACAGAAGAAAATCAGAGGTGACGAAGGAAACATTGTTAAATTCGGAACCACCTGGCTTCCTCCCACCGACAACAATAAGATTTTCAACGGCCTGATCGTAAGGCAGGACTGGCTGGATAAATACAACCTGGAAGCGCCTGTCACACTGGATGACTACACCAACGTGCTGCGTACCTTCAAGGAGAACGGCGTGCAGATTCCCCTTGCCCTCTGTGAATTTAACCAGGCACAGTTTTCTGCCAACAACCCCATTGCCTCTGCATTTGATGTTTCCATCAAGGAGTTTGACCTGGACGATGACGGAAATGTACATTACAGCAGAACACAGGACGGCTATAAGGAATTTCTGAAGGTCCTGAAACAGTGGGCTGAGGAAGGCCTGATTGATACGGACTTCGTATCCCGTACCATTGATGATTCCCTCAAGCTGTTCCAGAACGGCACAGCCGGCATGTGCTTTGCCCATACCTATAATGTAAAACAGTCCGTAACCGCAGGCGCAGCAGTAGATCCGGAGTTCAAACTGACCTCCTGTGTGCTGCCCAGAGTAAATGCGGATGACACCACCCATATGTCCAAAATCACAGGCTCCATCAACTCCTATTCCTGGCAGGTTGCGGCCACCAGCAAGCACCCGGAGGAAGCGGTTAAATTCGTGGACTACCTGATGAGCCCCGAGGTTATGCTTCTCACAGCCTGGGGAACTAATGAAGGCGATGAAAAAACTTATACGGAAGGTGCCGACGGAACCAGGGAATTTACCGAATTTGTTACGGAAAACCCGGACGGACTTGACTATGACACGGTAAGATCCCTTTACATGTGCTCCCCCTTCCAGATTAAATACGATGAAACCATGGAGGCAGCCCAGTATGCACTGGAGGAATGCCACCAGTCATGGGATGCCTGGGGCACAAAAAATGACGACAAGCATACGCTTCCCGGCTACCTGACACTGACCACGGAGGAATCCAAGGAGCTGACACAGATTAAAACAAAGCTTGCCAACTATTCCGACGAAATGGTTTACCGTTTCATCTTCGGGGAAGAGGATCTGGAAAGCGGCTGGGACGGCTTTGTGGCACAGCTGAAGGAACTGGGCAGCGAACGCGCCGAAGAAATCAATGCGGCTGCTTATGCAAGATATGAAGCCCGTGAGTAATCGTCATACAGTGCGACTGTAAAGGTACCGGACGGTTATTTCCATAAATAATCAGTAAAAAGAACGGAGAAATGCAGAAAAAGGCTGGCGGAAGTAGAGCCGGCCTTTTGCAGCTGCTTTGTCAGCCGGGCAGCTGCCGCTTTATTCCATAATAACAGATTGATATGCGTGCCGGCGCACGCAGAGAGGAGCTAAGATGAAAAGAGGTGCGGTCAGCGCGAAAAAAGAGCCTTTTTTTAAGATACTGTGGAGAAACATGAGGTCACATCCGCTTCTGTACATCATGATTTTACCGGTTCTCGCATATTTCCTTGTGTATCATTACTATCCCATGTACGGGATGATTATATCCCTGTTCGATTACGTTCCCACCAAAGGGATTTTCGGAAGTGATTTTGTGGGACTGAAGCATTTCAAGGCCTTCCTGGGAGATCCTTACTTTTTCCGTACCATGAGAAATACGGTTTCCATCAACCTCCTTCTGCTGCTTTTCGGTTTCCCGTTCCCGATCATATTTGCCATTCTGCTGAATGAGCTGACAGGGACCAGACTCAGGAAAATAACCCAGACCATCACCTACATGCCGCATTTTATCTCCGCAGTGGTAATCTGCGGTCTCATGCTGGATTTCTGTAAAACAAACGGCGTGATCACCAGCGTTTTCTGCGCGGTTACAGGCCAGGAGGCCTCTAACATGTTCAGCCATTCCGCCTATTTCCAGCCGCTGTATGTACTGATGTGCATCTGGCAGGAATTCGGCTGGGATTCCATCATTTATTTTGCCGCGCTGACTGGCATTGACCAGAGCCTGTACGAAGCCGCTGAAATAGACGGCGCCAACCGTTTTAAAAAAATTATTCACGTAACCCTGCCGGGCATTTCCCCTACGATAGTGATACTGCTGATCATGCGTATCGGCAATATGATGACCCTGGGCTGGGATAAAATCCTGCTTCTGTACAACCCCATGGTCTATGAGAAGGCGGATGTTATTTCCACCTACGTTTACCGGATAGGTCTGATGAATTTTGAATACAGCTTCGCCGCGGCCGTGGGATTTTTTAACTCCATCATTAATTTCGTTCTGCTGATTCTGGCCAACACGGTGAGCCGGAAGGTGAATGAAACCAGTCTGTGGTAAGCGTCATGTTGACAAAGAGAGGTGCGGTATGAAGAAAAAAGTAAAACCCTTCCAGGTCATAAATGTCCTGATTATGCTGTTTTTAATAGGAATCACCCTGTATCCCATGTACTATGTGGTGGTGGCCTCCATCAGTGATCCCATTCTCCTCAAATCCCATACGGGATTGCTGTGGAAGCCCCTCGGCGAAGCCACGCTGGCAGGCTACCAGAAAACCCTGGCAAACAAGAGTCTTTTCAACGGCTTTAAAATCACGTTGTTTTACCTGATCATCGGAACCCTGCTCCAGGTTGTGCTGACCAGCTTTGCAGCTTATGTGGTATCCCGGAAATGCTTCCTGATCCGCAGGGGAGTGATGAAGCTCATGATTTTTACCATGTTCTTCAGCGGCGGACTGATCCCCTTGTTTTTCGTTATCAGGAATACAGGGCTTTACAACACCATCTGGGTATCCAGCATACCCTATGCGGTCAGCGCCTATAACATGATCATCATGAAAACCTTCTTCGAATCCATCCCGGAAAGCCTGGAGGAGGCCGCTATCATTGATGGCGCCAACGATTTTACCGTATTTTCCAGAATCATCATGCCCCTTTCCAAGCCGGTGGTGGCGGTTATGATTCTCTACTATGGCGTAGGCCAGTGGAACTCATGGTTTCCGGCAGCCATGTTCACAAGGGACAGGAAAATCTATCCCCTCCAGATGATACTGCGTGAAATCCTTATAGAGAACCAGGCGCAGAATGCGGATTCCCTGATTGCCGCCGTGGAAGACACCTTCAGCAGCGAGCTTGTGAAATACTGCACCATCATTGTCTCCACCATCCCGATTCTCATTATTTACCCGTTCCTGCAGAAATATTTTGAAAAAGGCGTAATGATAGGAGCGGTAAAAGGATGACGTACCAAAAAAAAGAAAACCTCCGGCAGATGCTGGAAGGAAAGCCCCACGCCCATGTCCCGGTCAGCTTTTTCCAGCACCTTAACCCCTGGGAGCTGTCGGGTGAGGCCTGCGTGGAAGCACATATACGCTTTTGCCGCCGCACGGAACCGGATTTCCTGAAAATCATGCACGATGGCCTCACAGCCCCTGTCGATCTTAATCTGACGGAGCTTTCCGAGCTGAAGGCTTACCGCCCGGGATTTCAGAACAATCCTTACATCAGAAAATACCTGGATCGCGCCGCACGGATCAACGATCGGCTGGCAGGGGATACAGACACCTGGTGCAATGTCTTTTCCCCCTTTACCCTTCTGCGCAGGATAGGAGAGGAAAGATTTTTTACATTTTTCAGGGAGGATCCCCAGGCGATCCGTGACGTACTCCTTTTTCTGGGGGAGGATCTGGCATACCTGAGCAGGAAACTGATCGAAGACGCCGGCTGTATGGGCATTTTTCTGGCGTTGCAGGGAGCAGAGAGCGGCCTGTTCACCCCGGAAGAATTCTCAGACTTCATAGCCCCCTCCGAACAGCTGGTGATTACGGCCATGGAGGAAAGCTCTCCTTATAATATCCTCCATTTCTGCGGCTGGAATCAGATCAAAAACCAGCTGGAGCTATGGAAGGATTACCCTGCCAACACGGTTAACTGGGCTATTTACGTGGAAAACCTCCCTCTGACGGAGGGCAGGAAAATGTTCGGCATGCGCAACTGCATGGGCGGCTTTGACAACCGCCGGGGAAAGCTGCTCTATGCCGGCACAGAAAAAGAAATCCGGCAGGAAACCGTAAATATCCTGGAAACCTACCGGAAGGCCTTTGGAAGCATGGACGGCCTGATGCTGGGCGCGGATTGTTCCTTCCTGCCTGATTTTGAAACGCAGCGCTTCTGCTGGGTAACTGACGAGCTCAGAAACTGGGAACGCCGCACAGCCTACGTGGCACGATAGGGAGCATACCTGGGATCCTTTTTCACAATGGCGCGTCTGTCATTCCGAAAGGCCTGGGGAGAGCTCCCTACAATTTTATGAAAATACCGGTTAAAGCTGGACAGCGAGTGAAAGCCCGTCTGCAGAGCGATATCCAGAATGCCCGTTTCGCTGCTTGTCAGCATCCTGCACGCCTTCTGAATCCGTACGGTTCTCAGATACTGCAGCGGCGTCTGCTGAAAGCTCTCCTGGAAACGCTGCATAAACTGCCGCGAAGACAGCCCGCACAGATAGGCCAGATGCGCCGTATCCAGCTCGGCCGCATATTCCGAATCCAGATAGGATATGGCGGGAAACAGCTGCGGCAGAGACGAACCGCCCCCGCCAAAAACGGAACAGCCCTGATGTTTGCGGTACAGCAAGACCAGAAGCGTCTCCACCATTCCCCGGACAGCCGTCCTGTAATGTCCCACTCTGTCTGTCAATTCCCCGATTATCATCCGGATAAGCTCCACCTCCTCACAAAACCGCTCCCCTGACAGAAGCTTGGAAAAATCCGTATACTGATACCAGGTAAATTCACTGGGAAGCCCGTTGGGATAAAAAGGAGCCAGAAGCTGTTCCGGATTAAAAAAAAGATAACTGCACGAAACCTCACCCTCCTGCGACGGAAAAAAAGAACCATGCGTAAAGAAGGGAGGAAGAAAACAGATATTCCCCGGTGAAAGGGAAGATACCTGATTCTCCAGATTCCAGGTCATGGTTCCGCTCTGACAGAATGCGATTTCAATGCAGTTATGAAAATGAATAAAATCTATCTGCGGCGTCGTGGATTTAACCTCCATCAAAAGAATCGGAAAATCCGCGGCGAATTTGTACTCTCTGTAAGTGACAGGAAGGTTCCTGCTGCAGGAAGTCATAGGAAATCCCCCTTAAAACAATTACGCCCCCAAAAGCGTGTTTTACTGATTATGCCTGTTCCGATAGCTCATCAGCTCCAGATAAAAATTAGCGGATGCAGTATTCGCATATGGAATCACAAACAGCAGACCGATCCCGCAGGTAAGCAGCCCCAGCAGATAAAGCGGGATAAAGCTTACAGCCAGATAAAAACGCCGCCCCTTGCTTCCCTTCATAATCTTCCGGCTGTACCGCAGGCACTCAATTGCCGAAAACTCCGGAAAATCCAGGCAAACATAAAAACTCTGAGAATACTGCAGGCTGATAATAGTTCCACCCACCAGCCCGATCACAAATGTAATAGAAAACACCAGTATCATTACGGACACCGAAACATCAACAAAACTGAAAATAGCCATACAGATAAAAAGCGGTACAAAGAAAACCAGACAAAGCAGCAGCTGAAAAAGCTGGATTAGAATCGCCTTATCCGGATGGTTCCCAAATCCATAAAAAACATCGCTGATCTTGATATTCCCCCCGCAGCACACATTCAGATACATGTAAGTCTGCCCCGCAAGGAAAATACCCATCAGCAGCTGCAGCAGACACTCAATCACGAACTGCACCGTCAGCCCCGTCATAGTCCTCGTATTCAGTGAAAACGTCGCCATGAAATTAATCATCGTCATAATCACTTCCACCACAAGAAACGCCGGAACCAAGGTCCCGTATTTCCCCAGCATCTGCCCCTTTGCCTTAGCCTTCAGCTCCGCTGAAGATGCATGTCTGTCCATATGTAAATCTCCTTCTGCATTCAAAAATCAAAAATACCCATAATAGCCCAGCTGCCTGAACCATAACTGATAACAATCCCGTTCCCGCACAGTTACTGCAAAACACCGCCGGCCCACGTACCCTTCATCCCCGTAAAAAATCCGCCTGGATAAAGCAGCGCCTGCAACCGCTCTAATGATACCCTGCATCCTCCTGAATCTGCTCCCACATATCATCAAAGCTCTCGCCATAAAAATACTCCGAATACTGATTCAGCTGATCGTGAAACTCCTGCTTATAAGAAGGATTCGTAAACAGCATCACGAAAAAACTTCCAACCACAACCACATTCACAACCATCCCCAGAATCCCCGTCAGCAGCCCGACTTTGGCATTCGGGAGCATAGCCTTATCATTCCCCTTGGAAAGCAGGCTCAAAATAATCGAAAGCCCCCCGCAGATAATCGGTGGATACACCGTTGCAAAAAAAGCGCTGATAACGGCAATAATCCCCAGCACCATGGAAGCTGTAGCAAAGCTGCTCCCCGGATGCCGCGTAGGCGGCGTATAATACGGAGGATACCCCGACCCATTATTCTGATAAGGCGGCACCGGCCCATTATTATAGCTATCCATAAAATTCTCCTTTATCAACTCATACCATATAACATAAGCTGTTTCTATTTAACCTACAAACCCTACGGATGCTATTGTAGCACGTTTCCCCCACCAGCACAAATGAAAAAACTATGAAATCCCCACACATAATCCCCATTTCCTCATTCTGCCCCATACCCTCAAACCCCCTGCCCGCCGCCCCGATGACGCAGTCTGCAGGAACACAGCCAGGACGCGGCAAAGCAGGACATGGAGGGGAAGTTTCCATTCCCCCTTGAAATCGGGGGGACATTTCCACTATAATAAAAAACAGGTACTGCAACGCAGTAAAAGTAGTTTGTAACTGTAAGGGCGTGAAAAAGCTATTCAGTTACGGTAGTTCAAAGAAAGGAAAACCCCCGGCCTCCCACAGGCGCCAGGGGAAAACAGAAAAATAACCATGGATATTACAGGCAAACTGACAGAAGAACTCAAGGTAGAGCGCTGGCAGGTGGAAGCCGCAGTCAAGCTTATTGACGAAGGCAACACCATCCCCTTCATTTCCCGTTACCGCAAGGAGGTTACAGGCTCCCTCAACGACGAACAGCTCCGTGATCTCTACGAACGGCTGAATTACCTGCGCAATCTGGAGGAAAAGAAGGAACAGGTTCTTGCCAGCATTGAAGAACAGGGCAAGCTGGACGAAGAGCTTAAGGCCAGGATCCTGGCGGCCGAAACTCTGGTAGTGGTGGAGGATCTTTATCGCCCTTACCGCCCCAAACGCAAGACAAGGGCCAGCGTGGCCAAGGAAAAGGGCCTGGACGGCCTGGCACAGTTCATTCTCGCCCAGGAAACCGACCGCCCCCTGGAGGAAGAAGCAGCCAGATACATCAGTGAGGAAAAGGGTGTGGAAAGCGCCGCGGACGCTCTGCAGGGTGCAAAAGACATTATCGCGGAGGCAGTTTCCGACGAAGCCGACTACCGAATCTATATCCGCAGCATCACCTTTGAGGAGGGAAAAATCACCAGCACGGCCAAGGATGAAAAAGCCGCCAGCGTTTATGAAATGTATTACGCTTACGAGGAACCGCTGAAAAAGGCCGCAGGCCACCGCATCCTCGCCCTCAACCGCGGAGAGAAAGAAAAATTCCTCACCGTAAAAATCGAAGCCCCGGAAGAGCGGATTCTCCGCTATCTGGAAAAAAAGGTAATTACGAAAGAGAACCCTGTCACCAGCCCTGTTCTCCGGGAAGTGATTGCAGACAGCTATAACCGCTTGATCGCTCCTGCCATCGAAAGGGAAATCCGCAGCGACCTTACGGAAAAAGCAGAGGACGGCGCCATTTCCGTTTTCGGAAAGAACCTGGAACAGCTCCTCATGCAGCCTCCCATCGCCGGCAAGGTGGTGCTGGGCTGGGACCCCGCCTTCCGTACCGGCTGCAAGCTGGCGGTGGTGGACGCTACCGGAAAGGTGCTTGACACGAAGGTGATTTACCCCACCGCCCCTCAGAACAAGGTGACGGAAGCCAAGGCGGAGCTGAAAAGACTGATTAAAAAATACAATGTATCCCTGATTTCCGTAGGGAATGGAACGGCCTCCCGTGAGTCCGAGCAGGTAATCGTAGACCTGATCAAAGAGCTGGACACCCCGGTCCAGTACATTATAGTCAACGAAGCCGGCGCGTCCGTTTATTCCGCAAGCAAGCTGGCCACCGAGGAATTCCCCAACTTTGATGTGGGACAAAGAAGCGCCGCTTCCATTGCAAGACGCCTCCAGGATCCCCTTGCGGAGCTGGTAAAAATCGACCCCAAATCCATCGGCGTCGGACAGTACCAGCATGATATGAACCAGAAAAAGCTGGGAGAAGCCCTCAGCGGCGTAGTGGAAGACTGCGTAAACCGTGTGGGCGTGGATCTGAACACCGCCTCCGCCTCCCTGCTGGAATACATTTCCGGCATCTCCAAGACAATAGCCAAAAATATTGTGGAATACCGTGAGACAAACGGCCGCTTTACCAACAGAAAGCAGCTGCTTAAGGTAGCCAAGCTGGGTCCTAAGGCGTTTGAACAGTGCGCCGGTTTCATGCGCATTCAGGACGGTGATAACCCGCTGGATGCCACCAGCGTCCATCCGGAATCCTATGAAGCGACCATGAAGCTTTTAGACAGGCTGGATCTGACCATGGAGGATGTGAAAAAGCTGCAGGCGGAGGCAAAATCCGCGAAAGCCGCTCTCCGCCAGCAGCCCGCCGCCCCTCAGGGCCGCGGCCAGAAGCCGAAGCCGCAGAACCAGAAAAATATCGTCATCCGCAACACCAATACCGCCATGGGAAAAGCCCTGGCTGCGGCCATGGGCGGCGCGGTGCTTCAGGAAGAGCCGGCCGGCAAAAAAGCAGCTTCCGCTCCCGCAGGCAGAACCGATACTGGAGCCGCCGCCTCTGCGGGAACAGCCTCCGCAAGCCTGGAACGCCGTGTCCGTGACAAGAAGAAAATGGCGGAAGAGCTGGGAATCGGTGAAATCACCCTTACCGACATCCTTAAGGAACTGGAAAAACCGGCCAGAGACCCCAGAGAAGACATGCCCGCCCCCATCCTGCGCAGCGACGTGCTGGACATGAAGGATCTGAAGCCCGGCATGATTCTCAAGGGAACCGTGCGAAATGTGATTGACTTCGGTGTTTTTGTGGATATCGGCGTCCACCAGGACGGCCTTGTGCATATCTCCCAGATTACCGACCGCTTTATCAAGCATCCTCTGGAAGCAGTGAGCGTAGGCGATATTGTGGATGTGAAGGTTCTTGACGTGGATCTTGCCAAGAAAAGGATTTCCCTCACCATGCGTCTTGATCAGGAAACTCAGAAAAATAATAAAAACAAATAAAGGCATATAAAAAATGCTGCAGCCAAGGATACCGGGACTGCAGCATTTTTTTCATGCTACGGACATAATACGGACAGTTTTAATTCTGCGGCTGGATTCTGTTTTCCGTTTCCAGCAAAAAAGCATCCACGCTTTTATTGAAGGCCTCCCACTTCCTGGAGGCAATAAAATGATCCCCCTCCAGGATGACCAGCTTGCTTCCGGGTATGGATCTTGCTATCAGCTGTGTATGGCTCAGCCGGATCATATCCCTTGTTCCGGCAATCACGAGAACCGGCATCTGTAAAGAGAGAAGCTCCTCCGGATCAATATGCGGCTGCGTCACCATCAACCCCAGCATTTCCTTATTGGGCACCGCCTTTTTAGAAAACAACGCAATCAGGGAAACCATCAGATACCCCATAACAATGGGAAGCTGAACGGAATTTTTCACGCCTTTGGGAAACAAATTGGCCCCGTTCAAAATCAGCCTGCCAACCCGCCGGGGATGCCGCAGCGCGAAGAGCAGGGCGATGTTGGCCCCATCGGAGAAGCCCAGGATATCAGCCTGCTCCAGTCCTTTTTCATCCATAAAGGCTTCCAAATCCAGGGCAAACTGTTCCAGCGTGAAAGGCGCTTCTCCCCTGGGCGACTTCCCATGCCCCCTGGTGTCCAGGGCATAAACATGATATTTTTCAGAAAAGAAAGAAATCTGATGCTCAAAATAATCTGCGTTTTCACCGTTTCCATGAAGGAGCAGAAGCGGCGTCCCCTTCCCCTTTTCCAGATAATGCAGCCTGATGTCCATAAACACCTCCACTTATATAACAATTAAAATAGCTGAACCGTTTCCCGCTTCCCCTACTTCTGCGGCAGGGCCTTCTGGAAATGCTGGTAATCCTTCATGGTTTTCCAGTTTCCGCCCCAGGTGAAGCCATGCTCCGTAAACAGCTGGTAACACAGATCATTTTTATCTATTTTGGCCGGAAAATCCAGGCTCCTGTCCGCATATATTTCACTGGCGGCCGGAGAGACCCTTCTTTTGCCGTTGGGATAGGTTACATAGGGATTATACAGCGGATTTATATCAACGGCCAGCCCGTAGGCATGCCTGGAAAGGCTGGAGGTGCCGTCCACCACCCGGTAATTAAAGCAGGAGGTATTATTTGCCTCCATGGAAAGCGTATCGTCACCGCCGTATTCATCGATCAGCCGTATCCGTTCTATCGGATATGACGCCTGATAAAGCTCATAGAAAATTTCAACCAAATCCTGGGCAATCGCCTGGTTACATATGATTTCTCCCACCTGCGGCTGTCCCTCAAAGTCCATATACAGCACCTGCAGATATTTAAGCTCCTCATAGGGAACAATACACCCCTCCCCATAAGAAATTCCGGTAATCTTTTCCTTCACCGCATCACTTAAGGATTCATAAAAGAACCCCTCCTGATAAGTCACCCGGTCGGCCTGAGGCACAGCAGACTGCGCTGCAGCATCTTCCCCTTGATTCCCACTCCCGTTTTCCCCTCCGGACGCTAACGTCCCCGCCGCACATAAGGGCAGCGGAACCGCCATGCAAAAAAGAAGACATAGAAGAAAAGCAACAGCGCCGCCTGATAAAATGTTCTTATTTTTGGTTATCATAAATCAGCAAACCCTCCCTATAGAAACCTGTTATGCCTATTATTATAATCTATGCAGCCGCTCCTGGCAAAAAGAATCTGAAAAAGCGAAAATCCGCCGCCCGGCATTGCGCTGTTCGTCCCGGCATTCTGTATACTTTTCAGAAAAAGTTTTGTAAAACACTCCATCATGACAACTCCCGGAGGAACCGATATAATGAAAGAACATGATACAAAAGTATAGTGGACCGGAAAACTGCGGATGCCGGTAACAGTCCGATTATCCATGCTGCCGCACCAAATGCAGTAAAGCTTCTGTTCACAGTAATTATTTGATCAGCGCAGGCGGCGTCTGTGCCAAGGGAGGGGAAAATGAATCAGGATATTTCTTACTTACAGCGCCTGAACCGGCCCGAAGGACCGGTCGATGTGGTTCTGGACACGGACACCTATAATGAAATCGACGACCAGTATGCCCTGGCCTATCTCATCAAATCGGAGGAAAAGCTGCATCTGAAGGCTGTTTATGCAGCGCCCTTCCATAATGAGAAATCCAGCGGACCAGAAGACGGTATGGAAAAAAGCTATCAGGAAATCCACCATATCCTGGACTTGATGGAAAAGCAGGAACTGAAGGAACACGTATACCGCGGCTCCGCCCAATACCTTCCGGACGAAGAGACACCCGTTGCATCCGATGCCGCAGCGCATCTGGCCGCGCTGGCGCTTGGCTATACGCCGGAAAAGCCCCTGTACGTCATTGCCATCGGAGCCATTACCAATGTGGCCTCAGCCCTGCTCATGAAGCCGGAAATCAAAGACCGCATAGTTCTCATCTGGCTTGGCGGCAATGCCCATGAATGGCCGGATAATAAGGAATTCAATCTTTTCCAGGATGTGGCCGCGGCGAGAGTGGTATTCGGCTGCGGCGCAGCTTTGGTACAGCTTCCCTGCATGGGCGTGGTATCCTCTTTCACCACCGGCCCCGGCGAACTGGAGACTTTTCTCCGCGGCAAAAACAAGCTGTGCGATTATCTGACAGACTACACGGAAAAGGAAGGCGCAGCCGGAAGCAAAAACAGCTGCTGGACAAGGGTGATCTGGGATGTCACCGCGGTGGCCTGGCTGCTGGACGGTGATTTCATGCGTGACAGGCTGGTGCCCAGCCCGATTCCGCAGTATGATCATCATTACAGCTTTGACCCCGGAAGGCATTTTATCAGATATGTTTACCATATTAACAGGGACAATCTGTTTGAGGATTTATTCAGAAAGCTTGCACAGTAAATATACAGTCCTGGTGGACGTTTACGGCACATGACAGGATATAAGACAGATGGGAGCAAAACATGAAGATTTTAAATTTCGGTTCACTGAATATTGATAAGGTATATAAAGTGAAGCATTTTGTAAGGCCGGGCGAGACGATTTTTTCAAAAGAATATCAATGCTTTCCCGGTGGCAAGGGGCTGAACCAGTCTATTGCGGCAGCACGTGCCGGGGTTCCGATTTATCATGCCGGGACCATAGGCCCGGACGGCCGCTTCCTGGCGGAGCTGCTTAAGGAAAGCGGCGTGGATACCCGGTATCTGCGTGAGAACGGAAGCATTACAGGACATGCGCTGATTCAGGTTTCCGAAGAAGGGGAAAACTGCATCATCCTTTTTAACGGCAGCAATTATGAGAACGGCAGAGAATTCATCAACCAGGTGCTGGAAGATTTCGGTGAAGGAGATATTCTGGTTTTGCAAAACGAAATCAGCAACCTTCCCTATCTTCTTGAAAAAGGCGCCGCTATGGGAATGCGGATTCTGTTTAACCCTTCGCCGATGAATGAGAGCCTGAAAAAGACGGATCTTTCCGGCGTCACCTGGCTGATGCTGAATGAAACGGAAGGAAATGACATTACAGGTGCCTCCGATCCCGACCGTATCACGGAGATTCTTCTGGAGAAATATCCTCAAATGAAGGTAATCCTTACATTGGGCCGGAAGGGCGCTGTTTACAAAAGCGCGGAGGAATGTGTATATCAGCCCTGTTTTCCAGTGAATGCTGTGGATACTACAGCAGCAGGAGATACCTTCACCGGATATTTTATCGCGGCTATAGTGGAAGGGAAGACCATGCAGGAGGCGCTGCGTCTTGCTGCCTGCGCTTCTTCCATTACCGTATCCCGGGAAGGCGCAGCCGTTTCCATCCCTGAAAGAACCCTGGTTGACGAACGCGTGCGACAGCTTGATAAAGGAAATTAATTATATATGGAATTAAAAATAAGGCGGATAACGCCGCAGGATTACGGAAACATCCGCATGCTGGACAGCCGGTCAGTCCGCCATGATGAGGAGGATGAAACTGTAGACGAGCCGGATTGGGCTATATTTGCCAAAGAGCTACAGTACAATGGATTTGAGGAAACTGACAAAGTCTTAAGCTTTCAAAAGTATGGTTTCATGCATTAGTATTACATATTAAAAATAGCAAAAAAGGTATGGAAATCAAGGCCAAAATTCAGCTGTTACTGCTGAAGCGGCGCGTTTTCCATACCTTTTCCCTTTCCATATCAAACATTTACAACGGCAGATCCTTCCGCCCAAAGCACACAACCCCGCTCCCATACAGCGCCGCCCCAATCACCGCCATAATCACACAGCTCCCGGCGGCGCCGTCCTGACCTGACACAATTTTTTCTCCAGGGAACAGCGTAAATGGTGTAAGATACCGGAAAAACTCCAAATCCCCGCCCATATTACCAAGCATCTGAAACAGGAAAAACAGAATCAGCAGCCCGGCGCCGACGAAGAAATACCACTTTGAATCATTGAAAATACATGCCGGCAGAAAACCGATTCCTCCCAGCATCAGGTGCAGCAGAAGAAGCGCTGCATTCAGCTTCAGATAGACAGGGATATCCAGTTCGCCGGGAAACAGGCTTTCGCAGCTGACAATTCCGATGGCCGTGATCAGGGCAATCAAAAGCGCCGTTTCCAGCAGCAGGGTTAACAGCTGCGTCACTAAAATCCGTATCCGTGAGTTGGGAGTGGACAGAAGTACAGCCATAGAACCGGTGTCCACATAATGTGCAAGAAGCTTATTCCCAAGAATAATCAGAAAAATAACAGGAAAAACCAGCATGATAAATCCATACAGATAAATATGTACGAATTCAGTCAGATTCCCCGCAATTCCTGTCATTCCCACTGCGGTCATCATCCCCGGCAGCGCCTGCTGGTAATCGTTAAGCATGTGGGCAAGCTCAGGGTCGTACATATAAATAATAACTGTGGTATACATGGTCATCGCAGCCAATATAATCAGCAGAATTTTCCAGGTCTGTGCCAGATTTCTTTTCAAAAGCGGTAATGAAATCATGCCTTTTCACCTCCATAATAATGAAGAAAAATTTCTTCCAGCGTCTGTGTGTGGATCTGCAGATCCCTGACAGAACATTCCGACAACAGAGACAGTAGCCTGGGGATATCCCCCTTCACGGCAACGGTAACCTGACAGCCTTCCCTTCGCGTGATTGAAAATCCGGGCAGGACAAGAGCATCCGCCGCCTCTTTGCTGTCCAGCGTGATAATGTAGTCTCTTGTCCGTTTTTTCTTAAGCCCCTCCATATCCTCAATGGCGGCAATTTCCCCCTGCCTGATTATCGCCGTCCTTTCACAGGTGCGTTCCACCTCTTCAAACAGATGGGAGGACATAAAAACAGTGGTTCCCTTCTTTTTTTCTTCCAGAATCAGTTCGATAAAGCGATTCTGCATTAATGGATCCAGGCCGCTGGTGGGCTCATCCAGAATTACGATTTCGGGATTCCCCATAAAAGCATTTACGATGCCCAGCTTCTGCTTCATGCCCTTTGACATTTTTCTCACGCGGCCGGAAGGATCCAGCTCAAGCAGCTCCATCAATTCCCGCATTCGGCTTTTGTCCTTAATCCCTTTCATTTCCGCCAGAAGCCTGAGAAGCCCGTCGCCGGTGCAATCCTCAGGAAAAGCGATCTCCCCGGCCAGGTAGCCCAGTGATTT
The DNA here is from genome assembly GCF_003435485.1 of Eisenbergiella massiliensis. Taxonomy (NCBI): domain Bacteria; kingdom Bacillati; phylum Bacillota; class Clostridia; order Lachnospirales; family Lachnospiraceae; genus Eisenbergiella; species Eisenbergiella massiliensis. The sequence continues at coordinate 13,083 of NZ_QVLV01000010.1, read as the reverse complement.
CTGGATGACGGCGGCCTCATGAAAACAGTCCATGCCCAGAATGCGGCAGGAGCCCTTTTCCGGACGCAGAAAACCAAGCAGATGCCGTATTGTTGTGGTTTTTCCCGCGCCGTTAGGACCGAGAAAGCCGTAAACCTCACCTTTTTTTACCGATAATGAAACATCAAATATTCCCTTGTGACTGCCGTAATCCTTAGTGATATGACTGATATCTATGGCATTCATAAATACTCCTCCCTGTAAGAAAGCCGACGGAACATATCGCTCCATTCCTTAAAATCATGCATAATTTCATCCAGCACAAACGGTTTACCCTGCCTTCGTTTCTCGCTGATGTAGCCGTCCGCCATCCACAAAAGCATCCGCAGTATCTGTTGCGGGTCGGCATCCTGCCGAAATCTTGAGAAATCCACATTTTTAAAATACAGGAAGATAGAATTATCTATATAATCCTGGTTTGTGCTGTTTAACTCATTTGATACCTCTTCCTTTTCCGGATAAAAGCAGCGCATTACAAAATCCATCAGATAGGGATTGCGCGACATGATGGCGGCCTTTTTCTGCGCAGAATAGGCCAGCAGCTCAAAAAAGTCAGTGATCTCCTTAAAATGGGCATCAACGACCTGAGCCGTCACAATTTGTTTTGTATAATCATAAATATAAAGATATAAACTCTTTTTATTATGGAAATAGTAGAAAAGCAGCCCTTTGGATATCCCTGCCTTTGCGGCGATATCATCCGTGGATGCCCGCTTATATTCATGCGTGGCAAACACCTCCAGGGACGCATTGATTATTGCCTGCTGTTTTTCTTCGGGCAAATGGAAAAACTGTTCGTTCATGGAACACCTCCTGACTGCTTTGGTTTAACCGGCCGGGTTAAATATAATTTCAGTCTAGCGGATTGACTGGAATTTGCAACCCCTTAAAAATAAAAAAACATAATGGCTCAGAACGCTGTACTGCTGCAGCGCCTTCCTGTCCGCCCCGGTGCGCGGGCAAATGAGCGTGTGGAGAAACGTATGCGGAGAAATGTATGCGGACAAACGGACAATCCGCGCCTTGACATTTAATAAAATCCTGCTATGATAATAGAGTAACAATTTAATAAAGGTAAAGTTCTTCAGGGTTGGGTGTAATTCCCTACCGGCGGTGACGCTGCAGTTGTTCCACGACAGGTGCAGACAAGTCCGCGACCCGCGTCATGCGGCTGATCCGGTACGAATCCGGAACCGACAGTAAAGTCTGGATGAAAGAAGAAAATCATGCATGGAATACCTGTTTTTTCGCCGTTTGGTTTACGGAGGCGACAGGTGTTTTCCAGGGATTGGATATCTGCCCGGAGAATCATTTCTCCGGGCTTTTTTGATACCTTCCTTTCATGAAGCATCAGAAGAATTTTCCTTGTCTTACGCAATAACTCCGGCTGGCCGGAGAAAGAAAAGGAGAGTATACATAATGAATGATTTAGCAGCGTCCTTCGCGGAAAACCTTATTTTTGTCCTGGAGTTTCTGGGGCTTGTGGCAGCCATGGTAATCATCGCCTACGTGGTGGAAAAATGGGAACGAAAGAAAAACGGAAACAGGGAACGTACCCTCACCACCAGAAAAATAGCCATGATAGGCGTATTTTCGGCGATAGCGGTCATCCTGCACATGCTGGATTTCCCCATCCCCTTTGCCCCGGAATTCTATAAAATGGATTTCAGCGAGCTTCCTGCCCTGATCGGCGCATTTGCCTTTGGCCCGGTGGCGGCGGTCATGATTGAGTTCTGCAAAATTATCCTGAAGCTTCTGTTTAAAGGAACCTCCACCGCATTTGTAGGAGATCTGGCCAATTTTATCATCGGCTGCAGCTTCCTGCTTCCTGCCTCTATCATATACCTGTTCCGCAAGAACAAGAAAAATGCCATAATCGGTTGTGTTGTGGGAACACTTGTAATGACAGTTTTCGGAACTGCCTTCAACGCGGTGTACCTGCTCCCCAAATTTGCAGAGCTGTACGGAATGCCGTTAGATTCCATTGTCGGCCTGGGCCACGCCATCAATCCCTCCATCAACAGCGTGACTACGCTTGCATTATTTGCCGTAGCGCCCATGAACCTGATGAAAGGCGGCATTGTTTCCATAGTAACCATGCTGATTTATAAAAAACTCAGCCCCATCCTGCACAGCAAAAAATAATAAAAAAGGCAGGCCATTGCGGCCTGCCGGGTTTTTTTGAGGGAGGGCCGGCATCTTTTCCGGATGCCGGCAAGTTATGAAAAAGAAATCTATCTAAAATTTTCTTATTGGCTTTGTATAGGTATAAGATAACATTTAAGTGTGTAGGAATCGTGATGGAATTTTGAAGAAACTGTGAAGCTTTTGGAACTAAAAAATGAATCCTCAGCTCAGTTTTTCCGAAAAACCCGATTCGCCGGAAAGTCCATTCACCAGATTTTCCATTTCCTGTTTTGACTGCACATGCCTTGAACGGTCAATCACATCCTGTCTTGCACTTTCGCTCATGGAAGAAAAAGTCCGCATGGCATCCATATTCTGCGCCAGGGCCATTCCCAGCCCCAAAGGTATCCCGTCATCGTTTAAAAGACTCATGTTTTTCTCCTTCGTTTTTTCTTTTATTATGTCATAATACATAGAAATTATACAGAAACTTACGTTATTTAGAAAAAATTAAGAAATATTTAAAAGAACTGCATAGATTTTTAGAAGGCAACTATAGTATGATAGTCGGAGTAATTCCAAGAAGGACTTATTTATAAGGAATGCCGAACCTCGGGTCCGGCTGCCGGATAAGGCCAAAATGGAATTGGCTTCATCAGCTGGAAGAAAAATACCAGTTGACAAAGAGCTGAATCAGTATTACTGTATTAATTACATAATACAGGTGATATATCATGCGGTTTTCCAGGTGAGGCCGCCTGCATTGCAGGTCATGGGCTTATGGAAAACAAAGGGAGAGAATCTATGAGTGCGCTGGTTGAAGTAAAGGACATGTGTAAGGTATATAACCCGGGTGAAAATGAGGTGCGGGCGCTTGATCATGTCAATGTAACCATTAATGAGAATGAATTTGTAGCAATTATCGGCCATTCCGGTTCCGGAAAGTCTACGCTGATGAACATGCTGGGGTGCCTGGATGTACCTACAAGCGGAACATATCTTCTGCATGACCAGGATGTTTCAAGAATGAGCGACGATGATCTTTCGGATATCAGGAACAGGGAAATCGGCTTTATTTTTCAGGGCTTTAACCTGATCCAGAATCTGACGGCCCTGGAAAATGTGGAGCTGCCCCTGATTTACCGCGGCGTGGGGAAAAGGGAGCGGACAGAGCTTTCCAGGAATGCCCTCACGAGAGTGGGCCTTGAGAAAAGAATGAGCCATAAGCCCTCTGAGATGTCCGGCGGGCAGCAGCAGAGAGTTGCCATCGCAAGAGCGATTGCCCAGGCACCTCCGGTAATCCTTGCGGATGAGCCTACCGGTAACCTGGATTCCGGATCTACGAAGGAAATTATGGGGATTCTGAAGGATTTACATAAGGAAGGCAGAACGGTAATCATTATTACCCATGATAATGACATTGCAGCTCAGGCAGAACGTATTATCAGGATTAAGGACGGCCAGATTGAAGCGGATTATGTCCAGGAGACGGAAATTTATGAAGAATAACTGCTAAAGCAGGCTTTCAGACAGTTATAAGAAGCAGTGTGGGAAGCGGCGCAGGACAAGCCGCAGGCCGGCTCTGTTTTTATGAATAAAGGCAACTACCCGATGGGACTGAATGGAGGATACAAGATGAGTGAGTTAGAAAACAAGGGCGCCGAAAACCTGACGGAGGTCCAGGAGACGGCAAAGGAAAAGAAGAAAAGAGAAAAAGCCGAAGCTAAGGAAAAGAAAGCGCAGCAGAAGAGAGAGGCCATTATGGCCGGCGGCACACAGAAGAAGAAAAAGAAGAAAATAGGCTGGATTATTGCGCTGGTTCTCGTGGTAGTCATTGTGGGTTATTCCGTAGTGACCAGCGTAATTGCCAAGAATACGCCCATGCAGGTGAATACCATTGAAGTGACGATGGGAAGCATTGAAGAGACCATGTCCACCAGCGGTACGGTGAGCAGTGAGCAGAGCAAGACATACTATGCGCCGGTAGGCGCCACTATCTCTGAGATGAAGATCGCCCTGGGCGATGAGGTGGCAGAAGGACAGCAGCTGGTATCCTTCGACACCACCGAACTGGAAAACAGAAAAGCAAAAGCGGCGCTGGATGCTTCCGCAACGGCGAACAGCTACAGAAGCTCCCAGTATCAGAGCAACAAGAATGAATCAGAGTATAATGAAGCAACCATCGGCCTGGACGAACTGAAGATCCTTGCCGAGCAGCAGGAGCAGTACGTACAGGGACTGAAATACCAGCTGGAGGATGAAACCCAGCGTGAAAGAGAAAAGCTTCAGGACTGGCTGGGCAAGCTGAACCAGGAGCTGGAGACCCAGAATAATAAGCTGGCTGAGCAGAGTGATTCAGATGCCAGAAAAGGAATTCAGGAAATCATCCAGAACCTGAATAACAGCATTCGGGAAACAAGCAACCAGCTCAGCGATCTGAGCATGTCCGAGGACCTGAGGGAGACCCAGCGTATTATTGACGCGGAGCAGAAGAAGCTGGAGGATATGAAAGAAGAGATCAGCAAGCGGGAAGGAAAGGAATCCTCCTCCGAAGCGGGAATTGCCGATCCTTATTCCAAGCAGCAGCAGGCAGATACCGTACAGAGCGCACAGATTACCGCAAGTGAAGCGGCGGCAGAGCTGGAGAAGGCTCAGGCGGGTGTTGTTGCGGAATTCCCCGGCATCGTAACCAAGATTGCCACCGTATCCACATCCAAGGATGCAACCAAGGGCGGCGGCCTTCTGGAAGGGGCTACCGTAGCTGAAGGAACCGAGCTTTTTACCATAGAAAGCAACAAGCAGGTAAAGGTGGGCATCGAAGTCACCAAATATGACCTGCCCAAAATCGAAATCGGCCAGAAGGTGGATGTTACCATTGCAGGAAAAGAATATGAAGGCGAGGTTTCCAAAATCAATAAAGTGGCCGCTGCCAATTCCCAGGGAACGCCTGTAGTTGGAGCAGAGGTACATATCAAGAACCCGGACGAGGATATTTTCCTGGGCGTGGAGGCCAAGCTTGTTATCCATACCGCATCTGCGGAAAATGTTCTTACAGTACCTGTTGAAATCGTAAATGCGGATAAGCAGGGTGAGTTCTGCTACGTTGTGGAAAACGGCGTGGTAACCATGAGAAGAATCACCACAGGAATTTCCTCTGACAGCATGGTTGAGGTAAAGGAAGGCCTGAAGGAAGGCGATCAGATATTATATGATGTGACAGGTATGGTGACAGAGGGCATGAAGGTTATGGCGGTTCCTATGGGAAGCGGCATGGCGGGTGCGGCAATGACTGACGCAGCGGCTCCCGAGACCGGCGCAGCCGTGGAAACAGCGTCGGAAGCATCCACTGAAAACGCATCAGAAGAAGGCTCCTCCGAAGCGGTAGGCCAGGAGACGGAGACCGCTGGAACACAGACACAGACGGACGGCGCGGCGGATTCCGGAAACGAGTAATCCGGGCCTGCTCACAGCGGTCTATATAAGGAGGATGCAATAGTGGCACAGGCATGGGAATATATAAAAATTGCCCTGATGAATATCAAAAGCAATAAAGGCCGGTCCATTCTGACGATGCTCGGTATTATTATCGGTATTACATCTGTTATCATGATTATTTCCATTGGTGACGGAGTAAAGGGACAGGTTAACGACGAACTGAATGCCATGGCCGGAGGGCTGATTGGTATTTATGTTAATAATGAACACAGTGAAGATGAGGTTTATTTCTCCGCAGATGATTTTGAAGCAATACAGGAAAAGGTGGCGGGCGTCAAAGGCGTTACGCCGGTGTATACCCTTTACGGGAGCGTAATCGGTAAAAAAGGCGAGTTTACCGCATATGCCTCCGGCGGAACAGAGAGCATGGAGTTCTATCAGAGTGAACCGATAATTGCGGGCCGTTACTTTACCGCCAACGATTACTACTCCGGCAATAAGGTATGCGTGGTGCCGGAGCAGGCGGCCAAGAAGCTGTTCGGCACTACGGATGTTATCGGCCTTACTATTGAAGTGACCCTGTACGGAACCACACAGGATCTGAGAATCGTAGGCATACGTAAGGACAGCGCTTCAGCCATGTTCAGTATGTACGGAGACATGATTAACATTGAGCTGCCGCTCAGCATACTGAGCGCTTCCTATGGATTATATTTCGGTGATTTTACGGACTTTTATGTTATCTGTGACTCGCCGGCGGAATCCATGCAGGTGGCGCAGAGCACGATCAACCTCATGGAAGGAAGGCATAATGTGAGAGGAAAAGGGTTGATCCAGGTGCAGAACATGCAGGATCAGATTTCCCAAATCAACTCCGTTCTGGGCAATATCTCTATCTTTGTAGTTATTGTGGCAGCGATTTCCCTGCTGGTCGGCGGTATCGGCGTAATGAATATCATGCTGGTTTCCGTAACGGAACGTACCAGGGAAATCGGTATCCGTAAATCCCTGGGAGCCAGGACCGGATCCATCCTGCTGCAGTTCTTGTCCGAATCCGCCATTATTACCCTTATGGGAGGGATTATCGGCATTATACTGGGAATTACAGGCGCCATACTGATAGGCGGCGTGATTGGCTTTGCTGCAAGAGTTAAGGTAGGCACCGTGCTGATTGCATCCCTGTTCTCGGCAGGCGTAGGTATTTTCTTCGGTATCTATCCTGCAAGAAAGGCTGCAAAGCTCAGCCCGATTGAAGCGCTGCGCCATGAATAATCCTGAAAGCCAGGACAGCTCCCGGTAGAAAATAACTTGCGTTATAGCGGATTATCAGTATAATATAATGTTAAGTAGACAAAAGCACCTACGATGTAGGTGCTTTTTCGGGTCTGAGATATACAACAAAATAAATATCAGGAGTATATACTTAAATGGAAGTGGAATTTGATGTCAAAATAGATTCAGGAGTACTGTATGACTACATGCTTCACCATACCTACACCAGCTTTGCCGGAGTGGTGGGAACCACGGTGGGCGCACTGATGCTGGTGGCATTCGGCATGACCGGCCATATAATCTATCTTATTGCCGGCCTGGTGATACTGCTGTACCAGCCGGGCAGCCTGTTTCTTAAGGCCAAGCAGCAGGCTCTTACCAATCCCGCCTTCAAGCAGCCCCTCCATTACAAAATGACGGAAGAAGGGGTGGAGGTATCCCAGGGAGAAGCAACGGAATTCCAGAAATGGGAGGATATGGTGAAAGCAGTGTCCACAGCCCGCAGTATCGTACTTTATACTACAAGAATCAATGCCAGCATTTTTCCCCGCAGAGATCTGAAGGATAATCTTTCCAAAGCAGTGGAGATGATTTCCACACACATGCCTCCGAAAAAGGTAAACATCCGGATGTGAAGCCGGCCGGTGGTATAGCAGCCCGTGCCGGGATAACAGGAGAATTGGAATATGAATCAGCAAACAGAAGTGATTGAAAGCTTCAGCGCAGAGGAAACGTATGCGTTGGGAGAAAAAATAGGACAGGAAGCGAAGCCCGGCCAGGTTTATACCCTGATCGGAGATCTGGGCGTGGGCAAAACCGTTTTTACCCAGGGAGTTGCAGCAGGGCTTGGCATAACGGAGCCGGTCAGCAGCCCTACGTTTACCATCGTGCAGATCTATGAGGAAGGCCGTATGCCTTTTTACCATTTTGACGTATACCGGATTGGCGATCCGGAGGAAATGGAGGAGGTGGGCTTTGAGGACTGCATTTACGGAGAAGGGCTGTGCCTGATAGAATGGGCCAACCTCATTGAGGAAATTCTTCCCCCTGCATATACACAGGTGCGGATAGAAAAAGATTTAAGCAGGGGCTTTGATTACCGCAAAATTACCCTGACAAGGATAGGAGAAGCGCAGGAATGAAAATATTAGCCATAGACAGCTCAGGGCTGGTAGCCAGTGTGGCGGTGACGGAGGATGACAGCCTCATAGCCGAATACACAACAAATTATAAGAAAACACACTCTCAGACCCTGCTCCCCATGCTGGATGAAGTGAAAAAAATGATTGAGCTGGATCTGTCCTGTATTGATGCCATCGCAGTATCCGCGGGACCTGGTTCCTTTACGGGACTACGGATCGGCTCTGCCACAGCCAAGGGGCTGGGGCTTGCATTGGATAAACCGATTATCAGCGTTCCTACGGTGGATGCGCTTGCCATGAATGTATACGGAACGGATCATATCGTATGCCCCCTCATGGATGCGAGAAGAAGCCAGGTCTATACCGGTATTTACCGTTTCCTTCCGGAGGAGACGTCGCAGGAAACCTCCTCATTAGAGGTGAATTTTAAACTGGATATTCTGGAACCCCAGTGCGTGGTTCCCATTGAAACTATAGCGGAGAAGCTGAATGCGCTTCCCGGAGAAGACTGCGTGGTATTTTTAGGAGACGGCGTTCCCGTATTCCGGGAAAAACTGGCGGCTCTCATGCACCGTCCCTATACCTTTGCCCCTGCGCTCTGCAACAGGCAGCGTGCCTCGGCGGTAGCCGTCCTTGCACAGACCTACGCCCGTTTGGGCAAAATGGAATCCGCAGCCGCCCATGTTCCGGAATACCTGCGCCCCTCCCAGGCAGAACGGGAACGCAGCGAGGCGCAGAAAACAGCAGGCGATAAGGCCGGGGATGCCATGATGAGAAAAGGGACCTATTCCAGGCAGCAGAAGCTTAAGAATCGTGAAAGCGGTGAAACGTAATGGAAATCCGTACAATGCTTCCGGAGGATTTATCTCAGGCGGCCGCGCTGGAAGCCGCCTGCTTCGGTTCGGACGCCTGGTCGGAGCAGGCCCTGGAGCAGGCGCTTTCCGATAAAAATGCACTCTATCTGTCCTGCATGGAGGAGGGCAGGCTGATCGCCTGCTGTGGAATCTGGCAGTCCTTTGAAGACGGGGATATTACCAATGTGGCGGTGGAGGAGGGCAGCAGAAGAAAAGGCTGTGCCCGCAGACTGCTGCTGGAACTGATGCGCCGGGCGAAGCTTTGCGGCGTGGAAAATTTTACGCTGGAGGTCAGGGAAAGCAATCTCCCTGCGGTCCGGCTATATGAATCCCTGGGCTTTACTGTAGAAGGGATCCGGAAAAATTTTTACCGGGATCCGGCTGAAAACGCTCTTATTATGTGGAAGAGATAGGCAGCGCATGGAATAATTACCGCTGTTTTTCGACAAAAATTTACGTTATAATGATTAAAACAGAAAGCGTAAAAGCGCGGATAGGAGTGGCCATGCGAATTTATCTTGATAATAACAATACGGAGCTTATATCGGTGATATGCAACCGATGCGGCAAAGAAATGAAGGTGGAAAATGGAATACTGAAGGAAGGATGCTTCGAAGTAAAGCATGCCTTCGGGTATTTCAGCAGCAAGGACGGACAGGTATACCATTTTGACCTGTGCGAACAATGTTTTGATAAAATGCTTGCAGAGTTCCGCGTGCCTGCCGAAGTAAAGGAGGCCAGGGAGCTTCTGTAGCGGAATGGAGTAATACGACAGAATGCTGGATGTATGTTTACTGGGAACCGGAGGAATGATGCCGCTGCCGTATCGGTGGCTCACATCCCTCATGGCCCGTTATAATGGAAAAAGTATCATGATTGACTGCGGCGAGGGAACGCAGATTGCGATGAAGGAGAAGGGCTGGAGTCCGAAGCCGGTGGATATTATATGTTTCACCCATTATCATGCCGACCATATCAGCGGCCTTCCCGGCATGCTTCTCACCATGGGGAACGCGGAACGCACCGAACCGCTTCTGCTCATTGGGCCCAAAGGCCTTACCAGGGTGGTGAATGCCCTGCGCGTCATCGCGCCGGAGCTTCCGTTTGCCATTGAGTGCATGGAGCTTACGGAGAACGAGCAGTCCATCCCCTTTGACGGCTTCCGTATTGAGGCGTTCCGCGTCAACCATAACGTGATCTGCTATGGCTATAATATTGTAATAGAACGCGGCGGCCGTTTTCTTTTGGAGAAGGCGCAAAGCCTGGGGATACCCAAACAGTACTGGAACCGCCTGCAGAAAGGGGAGACAATTGAGACGCCGGAAGGCCTCCTGACTCCCGATATGGTTCTCGGCCCTCCCCGGAAGGGAATCAAGCTTACCTATTGTACGGATACAAGGCCCACCGAGGGAATTGTAAAAAATGCCGCCGGGGCAGATCTTTTTATCTGCGAAGGAATGTACGGCGAGCCGGAGAAAAAGGAAAAGGCAAAGGAGTATAAGCACATGACCTTCCTGGAAGCTGCTGACATGGCTAAGCGCGCCCAGGTAAAACAGATGTGGCTTACTCATTACAGCCCCTCCCTCATCAGGCCGGAGGACTACATGGATGGCGTCCGTAAAATATTCCCCCAGGCAATAGCTGGGAAAGACGGAAAAAGTATCGATCTCCTTTTTGAGGAGGAACAGCAGTAGCAGCCAGGAGCTGTCCGGGCTGTTATAATCAGTAGTATAAAAGGTGAAAGCATTATGGAAAAAGAAGATATTTATATTCTTGCTGTGGAAAGCTCCTGCGATGAAACCGCAGCCTCCGTTGTCCGCAATGGCAGAGAAGTACTTTCCAATGTGATATATTCCCAGATCGACCTGCATACCCTCTACGGCGGCGTGGTCCCTGAAATAGCATCCAGAAAGCATATTGAAAAAATCAACCAGGTAATCGAAAAGGCTCTTTCCGACGCAGGAATTACCCTGCAGCAGGTGACAGCCGTGGCGGTCACCTATGGTCCGGGCCTGGTGGGAGCTCTTCTGGTGGGAGTTTCTGCGGCAAAGGCCATCGCCTTCGCTGCCGGCAAACCGTTGGTGGGAGTCCATCATATCGAAGGCCATATCAGCGCTAATTATATAGAAAACAAAGATCTGGTGCCTCCCTTTATCTGTCTTGTGGTATCGGGCGGCCATTCCCATCTGGTTGTGGTGAAGGACTACGGTGAATATGAAATCATCGGAAGAACCAGGGACGATGCGGCGGGAGAAGCATTTGACAAGGTAGCCAGGGCCATAGGCCTGGGATATCCCGGTGGCCCCAAGATCGACAGGGTATCCAGGGAAGGAAATCCGGACGCTGTTGTATTCCCCAGGGCCAAGGTGGATGGAAGCACCTATGATTTCAGCTTCAGCGGCCTGAAATCCGCAGTGCTCAACTACCTCAATTCCTGTGAGATGAAAGGGATTGAGATCTGCCAGGCTGATGTGGCGGCATCCTTCCAGAAAGCGGTGATCGACGTCCTGGTAGGCCATTCCATGGAAGCCGTATCCCAATATCATTTGAAAAAGTTCGCCATAGCCGGCGGCGTCGCTTCCAATTCTGCCCTGCGGGCGGCCTTTGAAGAAGCCTGCCGGAAAAACGGGCTGGAATTTTACCATCCCTCCCCCATTTACTGTACGGACAATGCGGCCATGATAGGTGTGGCGGGATACTATGAATACATAAAAGGCACCAGACATGGCTGGGATCTCAATGCGGTTCCCAACCTGAAGCTGGGAGAAAGAATCAGTTAAGGCAGGATAACGCTATGGAAAACGCGCGGGAAAAAACAGCGGCGGTAGTTCTGGCTGCCGGAAAAGGAAAACGTATGAACAGTGATATCCCGAAGCAGTATATGATGCTCCGGGAAAAGCCGGTTATTTATTATGCCCTGAAAGCCTTTGAAGACAGCTTTATTGATGAAATCATACTGGTGACCGAACAGGGAGAAGAAGCTTACTGCCGCGAAGAGATCGTAGAGCGCTATCATTTTACGAAAGTAAGAAAGATAGTGCCCGGCGGAGCGGAGCGGTATTTCAGCGTGGCGAATGGGCTGGAAGCCGTTTCGGAGGACTGTGCCTATATATTTATCCATGACGGGGCCAGGCCTTTTGTCACAGAGGAGATTCTTCAGACTGCGCTTGAAACCGTAAGGGTGCACCATGCCTGTGTGGCGGCAATGCCGGTGAAGGATACCATAAAAATCGCGGATGAGAATGACTTTGCCGTATCCACGCCAAGGCGTGATCGTGTCTGGATGATGCAGACCCCCCAGGTATTTAGTGCCGATTTGATTAAAAATGCATACCGCATGCTTCTGGAAAAGGAAGAGGAGCTTCGTGAAAGCGGGGTTCAGATCACGGATGACGCCATGGTGGTGGAAACACTCCTTGCCCATCCGGTAAAGCTGTTCCGGGCTTCCTATGAGAATATTAAGCTGACGACCCCGGAGGATTTACTTTTGGCAGACGGTATTTTAGAGAAAAGAGTCTGAATTTGCAGAAAAAAACGACAATGCATACCCCATATATGCAGTAAATACAAGGAAAATTACACTTTTGAAAAAATAATTTGAAATTTCTGAAAAAATGTGTTGACACTGAGGGGCTTTTTAGCTATAATAACTTTTGCACTGCTGAGGAACACAAACTTCTGAACAAACGGAAGGTTCCATGAAGGCAAAGCGTTAGTACTTTCTTCTATATAAAGAAGGAAGAGATTCGGAACGACCCATCGTTTTAAACAAAAACATGGAGAGGTATCGAAGTGGTCATAACGAGGCGGTCTTGAAAACCGTTTGTCCGCAAGGGCGCGTGGGTTCGAATCCCACCCTCTCCGTTAGCGATTGTTTCGCTGCGGAAATCAGACTGAATGATTTTCGGGATGCCATACAAATAAATACAAGTTGATTGAATCAGCTTACTTGGAGAAGTACCCAAGAGGCCGAAGGGACACCCCTGGAAAGGGTGCAGGTCGTTAATAGCGGCGCGAGGGTTCAAATCCCTCCTTCTCCGTTCGCAGCAATCCGATAAATATACCGGAAAAGCTGCAAGAAAAGTTTTTGAAAAAAGTGCTTGACAGTCAAAACAACATGTGATAAGATATCAACTGTTGCGGCTGAGAAAGCAGAACGCTGAACCTTGACAAATAAACAGTAATGCAACCCTGAAAATTCTAAAAAAGAAAAT